>JASFIX010000145.1:0-8434 GCA_050122435.1 Desulfobacterales bacterium | reverse complement strand
CGGTATTCAAAAGCGGCTGATTGTCTGCGGCCTTCATGGAGAAATCAAAATACTGATTAACCCTGAAATAGTGGAACAAAGCGGAACATATTCAAATAGCGAATATTGCTTGTCACTACCACGACATCATCGTAAAACGATCAGACGCTCTCAAAATGTAACGGTAACCTATCGAACCTTAAGAAATACCGAAAAAATCCTGGTTGCAAAGAACAGTTCTGCAGCCCTTTTGCAGCACGAAATCGATCATCTTAACGGGGTACTCTATATCGATTACTAGTAGCGGTCTCAAAAATGTTACAAAAGTCGTATAATATATTTTAGTGCAGTTGGGTTCTTTAACAACACAGTGTCTTTGGTTTCAGGTGTCAGTGTTCAGGTGTCAGCTTCATGAAGACAGGAGTTAGAAGAAAGATTGAAAAAAATAGAAGAAACGCTCAACCTGAACACAGTTGTCTGTTATCTGTTTCCTGACACCTGACACCCGACACCTGAAACCTAAAAAACGTGTATAAATGCTTGACGGATTTAGATTTGAAAAACAAAAGGTTTCGACCGGAATTCAAATTGCCTATCGAATTGGCGGAGAGGGTCAACCGCTCCTGCTGTTGCATGGCTATCCGCAGACCCATTTAATGTGGGCAAAGATTGCGCCTCGACTCGCAGAACATTTTACCGTGGTGATGAGCGATTTGCGGGGATACGGTGACAGCGATAAGCCGCAAAGTGACCCTCAACATGAGACCTATAGCTTTCGGTCTATGGCGCAAGATCAGGTAAGTCTCATGGAATCTCTGGGCTACAGGCAATTTGCGGTTGCCGGACATGATCGGGGGGCAAGAGTAACGCATCGGATGTGCCTTGACCACTCAGAACGAGTGACACAAGCTGCTGTTTTGGATATTGCACCGACCTTGACCATGTATGAGCGTACGGATATGCCTTTTGCAATGGGATATTACGAATGGTTTTTATTGCCGCAACCAGCTCCGTTCCCGGAAAAGCTCATTGGTGCAGATCCCAAATTCTACCTACGCTACGAGCTGCTGGGCTGGTCGCAGAATAAAGAAGCTGAAATCGCCAGCATTTTTGATCCTGACTGCCTGGCGGAATACGAACGCTGCTTTTGTGATCCGCGAACCATTCACTCCACCTGTGAAGACTATCGCGCCGCGGCGTCTATTGATCTGGCCCACGACCGCAATGACCGTGAAGCCGGGAGAAAAATTAAGTGCCCGCTTCTCGTCCTTTGGGGTGATGCCAACCGGGTGCTGCAAACGTATGACATGTTGGATGCCTGGCGCAGGGTATCTGACGGCTCCGTGGAAGGTCATGTTCTGCCCTGTGGCCATTATCTGCCGGAAGAAATGCCGAAGGAAGTCATCGAGGCGTTTCAATCCTTCTTTAAGATCTGAGATATTTCAACCCTTCTTTCAATCACCGGATCTATTGCCGCTTCCGCGTCCTAAACACTTGACTTCATAATAAGAGCCCTTATTTTGTTGAAACGTTTCACCGGTTGGTCGGTTGATTACGGGGGAGCAGACTTCGACGAGCCCTTCGGCCGCGAGCTCAGTGCCGAACGGCTCAGCCGAGTCGCATCTTGCCGCGATACCATCATTGACACCGTGTGACATGGTTATCGGACAAATTAGGGCGTTTTTGATAATTTGATTAATAGGCTAAATTCTGTTATAGTTTAAACAACATTGAATCTTTGAGCGGTAATGGGGCCAAACAGCGCTGAGCGATCTAAACCTCCCGATAAGGTTGCCCGCCACGACTTCCATTCTCCGTTAACTCATATCCCGGGAATTGAAGAATCACATTCAAATCTATCTGCGTGTCTGTTCAAAACGTTTTAGAACGAGAGAATCGATGCGCAGTTAAGACATCGGGGTATCGAAATAATAAATGTAAGGAAACACATGATCGACAATCATCGCATTCAATTTGAAAAACCCAATCTACCTGAATTAACGATAAATAATACCGTGGTGGATTTGCATTTTCATTCTTACTATTCGGATGGGTTTAATAAGGTAGAAACGATTGCCAAAAGGGCACATGATCTTGGAATCGGCATTGCGATAACCGACCACAATGAAATCCGCGGCGCGGTCGAAATTGATGGATATCGGGATATTTTCAGCATACCGGGCATCGAAATGACATCCAGGGAAGGTACCCACGTTCTTATTTATTTTTATCAGATCGACGCGCTGGAAAAGTTTTACCGGGATCATGTCATCCCCCATATGGGGAATGACATCATGAGCTCCACCACCCTGGAGATGGAAGAAATCATCAAACGTGCCCGCAAATTTAAAACCGTTATTATCTTTCCCCATCCATTCTGCGGAATCTATACCGGTATCCAGAATTCATATTTCCCGCAGGATCGTCTCGAAAGTATTTTTTCCAAGGTTGACGGCGTCGAGGTCATCAATGCAGAGAATATGAATAAATCGAATCTACGCAGCGCGCTGCTGGGATTTAACCTGGGTAAAGGAATCACCGGCGGCAGCGATGGCCATCGCGTATCCCAGATGGGAAAAGTCGTGACCTATGCAGCCTGCAAGCGCAGCCGCAAAGCGTTTCTTGATGCCATCAAGAAGAAAAAAACAAAGGTTGTCGGCAAGGAAATCGATCTGATCCACAAGATGACCTCAAACGGTGTCAAGCTGAGAAACAATATTAAAAATTATCCGGATCTGGTCGAAAAAAACCTCAAATACAGCTATACGGTAATAAACTCCAAATCAAAGGAAATAAAAGAAAATGTGAAGCGCAGCTTGAATGGCAAAAAAACGAGAGCGGCAAAAAAATATAGAACTATATAAGAACATGATATTAAATTAAATTTTTTGTCGACGCTGCGGCAACAGAAAACAAAATCGCCGGGAAACTAATTTCCGGCGATTTTCATTTTGAAGATCAAGCTTATGATACAGGAGTTTGTTCCTATTCATCCGGATCTAGATCTTGGATATCGATGCCACCGCAATCCGGACAAAAAATTTGAGTTTGGCCGCTGGGGTCTTTATTGGTTTCATCCAGTTCAGCGGTCAGCCCCCTCCACCCGCATTCCTGACATTCTTTCTGGTTCTCATCCATAATCCACCTCGTTATTTCCAATAAACGGGAGGTTTATTTAAAAAACCCTTTTCCATTCTCCTTTTCTGGTGAAAAATTAATTTGGTATCTTTTTTATCATATCTAATTTCAAACCTGATGGCAACTTCAGCTCCCTGATTGTCTTCGATATCATCAGGGGGCCTGGAAAAATGGATCCCCTTTCAATACAGCAAGATAAATCCTGGAGGGCTTCAAGGCCGAAACCGACAAGGATATTCACTATGCCTTAAACGAATTTGAACTGAATGTTATTTCATCTCGGCGTGGTATTCCTGCAACGATCTAACTTGGGGCTGACCATCTCGGCGCGCTGCGATGCCTTTGGCTGCCGCAACAGCCGCCGCCGTCGTTGTAATGTAGGGTACTTTATACTTAATGGCGGCTTTGCGAATATTTGAACTATCCTGGGCGCTCTTTCGCCCACTCGGCGTGTTAACCAGAAGATTTACGGTCTCATTCTTTATGGCATCTACCAGATCCGGTCTTCCATACCCCAGTTTGCGTAAGGGGGTGTTTTCGATACCGCGCTCTTCTAAAAAGTAGTGGGTACCTTCGGTTGTCATTATCTTAAAACCCAGCTCTTTAAAAAGCCTGACCGCTTCCAATGCCGCACTTTTATCTCGATCCGCAATGGTAAACAGTACTGATCCTTCCAAGGGTAGTGGGGTCTGGGTCGCTTCCTGGGCTTTAAAAAATGAGCGGCCATAGGAACGGGAAATACCTAAAACTTCGCCGGTAGACCTCATTTCCGGCCCCAGAATCGGATCAACCTCGGGAAACATGTTGAAGGGAAAAACCGCCTCTTTAATGCCGTAATGGGGTATCGTCCGGTGCTTCAATTCCAAATCTGCGATGCGTTTGCCCAGCATGACTTGCATGGCAATCCTGGCCATGGAGATGTCACAAACCTTTGATACTAAAGGCACGGTTCGCGAGGCGCGGGGGTTGGCTTCCAGCACATACACCGTATTTTCAAATATCGCGTATTGAATATTCATCAGCCCGACAACGTTTAGCTCGATTGCAATTTTGCGTGTATATTCACTGATGGTTTCAATGTGTTTCGGTGCGATGCTTACCGGCGGAATAACGCAGGCCGAATCACCGGAATGTATCCCGGCCAGCTCAATGTGTTCCATTACAGCCGGCACGAAAGCATCCGTACCATCAGCAATCGCGTCGGCTTCAGCCTCGATGGCATTATCCAGAAATTTATCGATAAGAATCGGCCTTTGGGGAGATATTTCTACCGCAGCCTCGAGATAGAATTTAAGGGATTGCTCATCCTGCACCACTTCCATACCACGCCCCCCCAAAACATATGAGGGTCTGACCATTAAAGGATATCCTATCTTGACGGCGATTTTCTGGGCCTCATCCATGGTACTGGCCATTCCCGACTCCGGTTGGGGGATGCCCAGCTTGCGCATAATGAGCCGGAAGCGGTCCCGGTCTTCGGCCAGATCAATGGTTTCAGGAGACGTGCCCAGAATCTTTACACCCATCTCCTCCAGCTCAGTCGCAATATTCAGGGGTGTCTGTCCGCCAAATTGGACAACAACGCCTTCGGGTTTTTCCTTTTCATAGATGCTCAAAACATCTTCAACGGTCAGCGGTTCAAAATAGAGTTTATCCGATGTGTCGTAATCTGTAGATACGGTTTCAGGATTGCAGTTAACCATAATGGACTCATAACCGGCATCGCGGATGGCCAGCGCAGCATGCACGCAGCAGTAATCAAACTCAATGCCCTGGCCAATACGATTGGGTCCACCACCTAAAACCATTATTTTTTTTCGATCGCTGACCGGGACCTTGTCGGACGCATTGTAGGTGGAATAGTAATAGGCCGCATCTTCAACACCACTTACCGGTACCGGCTCCCAGGCCTGATGCAGACCCAGGGCCTTTCTCTGTTCACGGATTTGCTTTTCCGGAAGATTGAGCAGCATGGCCAGGTAGCGATCTGCAAAACCGTCCTTTTTGGCTTGAATCAGCAGATCATCCGGCAAAGCTTGATCCTTGTAAGCAAGTATTTTTTCCTCAAGTTCGACGATCTCTTTCATCTGCTCGATGAACCAGGGTTTGATATGGGTTTTTTCATACAGGTCCTGCACTCCGGCACCTTTGCGCAGGGCTTCATACATGAGGAACTGGCGTTCGCTGGTGGCGAAACCCAGCCGGTCCATAAGTTCCTCCAGCGACAACCGGTTGAAATCTTTTGCGAACCCGAGACCGTAGCGGTTGGTTTCAAGGCTCCGAATCGCTTTCTGAAATGCCTCCTTATAGGTTTTACCCAGACTCATGACCTCGCCGACCGCCCGCATCTGGGTACCCAATTTATCCTCCGCCCCCTCAAATTTTTCAAAGCCCCAGCGGGCGAATTTAACGACCACATATTCACCGGAAGGCGTATATTTTTCCAGGGTTCCATCCCGCCAGTAAGGGATTTCATCCATGGTCAATCCGCCGGCGAGCAAAGAAGAAACTCTGGCGATGGGAAAACCGGTGGCCTTGGATGCCAGGGCGGAAGAACGGGAGGTACGGGGATTAATCTCAATAACAACCACACGACCGGTTTTGGGGTCATGGGCAAACTGAATGTTGGTTCCGCCAATCACCTCAATCGCCTCTACAATGTCATAGGAATATCGTTGCAAGCGCTGCTGAAGTTCCGGGCTGATCGTCAACATGGGTGCGGTACAGTAGCTGTCGCCGGTATGAACTCCCATGGCGTCGACATTTTCGATAAAGCAAACCGTTATCATCTGGTTTTTCGCATCGCGTACTACCTCCAGCTCGAGCTCCTCCCACCCCAGGACCGATTCTTCAACCAGGATCTGATTGACCAGACTTGCCGCCAGACCGCGGGCGGCGATGATCCTTAACTCCTCAATATTATAGACCAGACCCCCTCCGGTACCCCCCATGGTATAAGCCGGACGAATAACAATCGGAAAGCCCAGATCTTCTGCCACCGCCTCGGCATCTTCAACGGTGTTGACCGTCTTGCTGCGCGGCATTTCGATACCAAGTTTTTCCATTGTGGCTTTAAAGGCCAGACGGTCTTCACCCCGTTCGATGGCATCCACATTGACACCGATAATCTGTACTCCATATTCTTCCAGCACACCGGTCCGGTAAAGTTCAGAAGACAGATTCAAGCCGGATTGTCCACCCAGGTTTGGCAGGAGGGCATCGGGCCGCTCTTTGGCGATAATTTGGGTCAGGGTTTTCACGTTAAGCGGTTCGATGTAGGTGGCGTCGGCCATACCCGGATCGGTCATGATCGTTGCCGGATTTGAATTAACCAACACAATTTCATATCCCATGGATCGTAGTGCTTTGCATGCCTGTGTGCCGGAATAGTCAAATTCACAGGCCTGTCCGATCACAATAGGACCTGATCCGATAATGAGAATCTTGTGGATGTCATCTCTTTTGGCCATTATCCCTCCCTCACTTGAGTTTCAAATGCTTTTTTTCGGCGGCAGATCGCTGCCCATTAATTCTTGCGAATGGAATATAGAAAACTGGATATGGGGTGTCAATAATATTAACCCGTTGCATCCGGTCACCGGTGGCCGTTTTTATGCCCTGCGGTTAAGCCTGGCGCTCGTGCCGGAGCTTGAGCTGGGGTGTCCCTTATGCGTATTTTGGGAAAAGAAGGCAGATGATGGCATAAAATGATATGATGTTCATTATTTTTCAGCCGCTTTTCTAAAATGCATCAGATAGTTCACATGAGTGTTGCCGCCCATTGAGTATATTTTCAAAAACGGGTTGTAATGCAGCCCGGTCAAATCTTGAAACGATAATCCGGAATCAACGGCCCAACCGCTGAGCTCCGCCGGTTTGATGAATTTGTAATAGCGATGGGTGCCTTTGCGCACCAGGCCGAGAATATATTCCGCCCCGATTATCGCAAACAGAAAGGATTTGGGATTGCGGTTAAGGGTGGCAAAAAACAGGTCCCCACCGGGTTTGGTCAATGTTTTACATGCCTCGACGATTGAGGCCGGATCGGGAACGTGCTCCAGCAGCTCCAGACAGGTAACGACATCAAATTGATCCGCATGGGTTTCGGCAAATTGCTCGGCGGTCGCCTGCTGATAATCGATATTAAAGCCGGTCTTGCGCGAATGCAGCCTGGCAACCCCTAATGCAGCCTTGCCCATATCAATCCCGGTGACCACAGCACCCAACGAAGCCATGGCCTCAGACAAAATCCCCCCGCCGCAGCCCGCATCCAGCACCACTTTTCCGGCAAGGGGCGCCCGGTCGTTAATATAGTTCAGCCGTAACACATTGATGTCATGCAGGGCTTTAAAGTCCCCTTGCTTATCCCACCAGATCGGGGCCATGGCCTCGAATTTGGCAATTTCAGCCTCGTCAATGTTAGACGTGGGTTTATTCGTAAAATTTGTGGCCATCTTGAACTGGACAATCAAATTAAAAGATCGAACTGTTCGTTGTCCGTTGTCAGTCGTCCGTTGCAAAACATGGGTACTGCAACTGACAACGGACCACAGACAACTAACAATAAGTTCACTCTCCGAATTTTCATTTCAATAATTTTAGGATTTTTTGCGGACAAGTCCCCACAATTGTGAGAGCAACATGCCCGTCAGCATCAAGCCACATCCAAAAAGGCCGCGTGCTGATATGATCTCACCCAGTACCAACCAGCCGCCGAAGGCCGCAAAAACAGCTTCCAGACTCAGTAAAATGGCCGCGTGGGCTGGATGGGCATTTCTCTGGGCAATTACTTGCAGGGTATAGGCAATACCGACCGAAAGTAGACCGCCATATAAAATGGGAATAGCAGCCTGAAAAATTGAAAGCATTGTGATGTTTTCAATAATGCATGCGGTGATAAGACTCAGAATCGAACAGGCCACATACTGAGAAAAAGCCAATTTAACCGGATTGATTCTGGGTGAAAGCCAACCGATGATCAAAACATGAGCGGCCCAGAAAAAAGCGCCGATTAAGACAAGCAAATCGCCCAGCTCAATTGTAAATTCTTCGGTCACGCTCAAGAAATATAGACCGATAGCCGCCAGAGCCGCCCCAATCCAGGTCCCGATTTTGGGTTGCTTGCGCCAGAATAAACCCAGGATCGGCACAATAATCACATAAAGACCGGTGATAAACCCGGCCTTTCCGGCTGTCGTGTAAACCAGTCCTATTTGCTGAAACGAGGCCCCTGCGAAAAGCGCCAGACCGAGGGCGGCGCCTCCGAATAGGATGGTTTTCGAATCCGGGGGAGGTAGGATTTTATGGGTCGCGGCCG
>JASFIX010000144.1:0-8449 GCA_050122435.1 Desulfobacterales bacterium | reverse complement strand
AAGTACCATAAAAGCTACCGGAATAGCGATAACAACAATGATGAGGGCTCTACCCAAAACCTTCCGTATTTTTTGTCTGCTGTTGGTACGATGATTGTTTCTCAAACCCCACTGGAGCATTTGTTTTTGGACAGTACTGAACTTTGAAAATATGACACCACACCGAGCGCATTCATCTGTTAGAGTTTGTTCGTGGCCACATTTTGGACATATTATTTTATTCGGTTCCATTTTGAGATTTTCATATTTTATCAGTACAATCTTTGCAGAAAATAATCCCGGATTGTTTGCGGGGCCGTTCGAGACCGATATTTACAAGTATTTTTAATGTTTATCGGAAAAGAAAAAGAAAAACTTTATGGAAAAACAGGATGGGTGATCGGTGTGTTGAATTCAATTTAACCACGTTTAAATAAAAAAGATAAATTCTATTCTGGGTGAGTGTTGATTGATAAATCATACAACATTACTCGATTTTATAAAAAATCTGCAGATAATTATCAGGCCCGATTTCCGTATACCGCTTTTGTTGGAAACCGTATGCCGATAGCATTTGATCAACGTCTTCTGGCGATAACCTTACCGGTTTCGGGGGCCCCGGCGGTCCCTCCTTCTTATAAAACTCAACAATTGCAAGAGTGGCTTCTGATTTCATCACCCTCAGAATTTCTTTCATCACCTGCTGCTCAACTTTATCTGCGACAAAATCATGCAGCACCGTTGCCATCAGGCAGACATCCACACATTCATCTTCAACCGGAATGCTTTGAGCGGCATCGCTGACAAATGCTTCAAGATTTTGGATCCCTTTTGCATCGGCTTCTTTTCTTAAATTGAAGATCCCCTCTTCCCACAAATCAATAGCATAGATCTGGCCGTCTTGGCCGATAATATCTGCAGCCGCCAGTGAATAGGCGCCCCAGCCGCTGGCAACATCCAGAAATGTGATCCCCTGTTTTAAATCGAGCTCTTGAAAAAATTTGGCCGAATCAATAAGCCCAAAGCTGTTTTTGCCGGCACCCGTCGGTTTGGTTCCATGATTTTCTGTCATTGTCATTCTCCCGATCGACCCATAGTGTGTCCGCTTTTCCTTAATGGAAAAAATAAAGATACCGTTGTCCCCTCTTCCGGCTTGCTTTGCACCTCAATTTTACCGTCATGGGCTTCCATTATCGTCTTGCATAAACTCAAGCCCAACCCGTACCCCCCGGTGTCTTTTGTGCGGGACTTATCCACGCGATAAAAAGGCTCAAAAATATGGGCCAGATCCTCCTCTGGAATACCAATCCCAAAATCCGTAATCCGGATGACAGCATAGGATTCCCTTAAATCACAGGACACCCGAACGGGCTTGCTATCCGCGTCACAATATTTGATGGCGTTGTTAAGCACATTTTCAAATACCGTCTTAACCTGATCGGGATCCACCCTGACATCAATTTCAGAGGGTGGATCTACACTTTCAATTCCCGGGGGTTGATGTTCAAAGGCCTTCAGTGTTTGTTTCAAAAGGGCAATCAGATTGGTGGGCTGTTTCTTCAAGTCAGCAAATTTATGATGCAGACGGGCGGTTTCCAAGATTTCGCTAACCATTTTTTCCATATCTGCAATATCGTCCTGCAGATTTTGTTTGGCCTGGCTTTCCTCTAAAAATTCGAGCGCCACTTTCATACGCGTGAGCGGAGTCCGCAGCTCATGGCTGATGTCCAAAAGCAATTGGTCTTTGGTGTGCAGCATGTCCCGGATGCGATCCGTCATGTCATTGAATGCAACTGCCAGATCCCTGAGCTCATCGGACTTTTTCAGCGGCACCCGGTGTTTCAGGTTCCCGCGACTGACCTCCTGAACACCGGTATTTAGCCATTTTACCGGCCGTAAAATGTGTCGAATCACAAAAAAGGCAACCGCTAATATTGCCGTTAAAAGGACCAGCGTGATGATAAACAGCCGGTGCCGGGCATTTTCAACAGGCAAATTGCGGGATGCACCGAAAATAAAGCGGCCCGCCTGGGTGCTAACTTCTATGATGTGTCGGCCTCGATACCTACCAAAACGCACATCGGGATTTTGGCGCGCGGAGACAAAGCGGCCTTTAAACACCGCCGGCAGCGCATCGGATGTCGTCCAGCTAAGATCCGGACTTTCGTAGCGAATTTCCAAAAAGGACTGACGGGCGATTTCTCGTGCGCGGTCCAGGGTAGGCGGATTGCCCATATCGGTAATCAGATAATTGAGGTATTGAACCACATTTTTATGAAACGGGCCGACGAATGCGTCACGAAGGTGCACGAAAAATCCGACCACTACCAGGTTAATGCAAATGCCGGCAAGAACGATCACCACCAGCAGCTTGGTAAACACCGATCGAAAGATTTTGTTGATCCATTTAGTTGGCATTTTACTGACCGAATTGCTCCAATATTCAATTTTGAATCTCAGACGCGTCCGAATTACGATATGTCTGTCTGTTCATGAGCTGCGATAAAAACGTATCCGGCGCCCCAGACTGTTTTGATAAATTCAGGGGATTTGGGGTCATCGTTCAGTTTTTGGCGCAGGCGGCTGACGGCAATGTCAACTGAACGGTTAAACGCATCACAGTCCATACCGCGCAGCTCCTGCAAAATCTGGTCACGGTTTAGCACCTTGCCGGCATTTCTGGCCAGAAATGCCAATGCGGTAAATTCATTGGTTGTCAGGTCAACGGGGTTACCATCCAACAGCGCAATGCGCTTATCCAGGTCTATGGTCAGCCGGTCAAAGATCAGCGTCTGGCTATCGCTGAGTTGCTGGGTGCGGCGTAAAACAGATTGAATCCGAGCCACCAGTTCACGGGGCTCGAATGGCTTTGCCAGGTAATCATCGGCTCCGAGCTCCAGCCCGACCACCTTATCCGTAACTTCCCCTCTGGCAGTCAACATGATAATCGGAATGTTGCTGGTCTGGCGAATCGCCCGGCAGACCTCAAAACCGTCCATCTCCGGCAACATGATATCCAGAATCACCAGATCGGGCAAAGCCTGCTTCAGAGTTTTTAATCCTTTGACCGGATGGGTTGCGGTGACGACGTCAAACCCAAAGTCTTTTAAAAAGTCTTTAAGCAGCTGATTCAGTTTGGCATCGTCATCGATGATAAGGATGGTGGTCATGATTCACTCATGTTGAACGTCGAATTCTAAGCTGCAAAAGGCTGAAATCAGCCCATTTAATTCCGCTTAGCCGGAGTGATGGAGTGGTGGAGTTATGGAGTAATGGGATGAAAGGCAAAACCGAATTTTCCGAGGATCCTATCAGCAGTCCAATCCAGCCTTCGTAGCCGAAGCTACTTCGGCGGAGCAGGCTACTCCAGTACTCCAACACTCCGTTTACAAACCGGCCGCATAACTCATGAAAGCAGGAGATTTATTCCCAGCTGTGTTGACGCTTATTATGAAACCACTCAATCTTCGCAACCAGTTTTTCCCTTTGTTCCGGTGACAGGGTTTTATGAAATTCGACCAGCCGGGTCACCGCCAGATTGATAAATTCATCCATATTGGCCCGCTTCTGTGCGATGAGGCTGTCTAAATTTTCCCGGCTAATTTCCTCTCTGCGCAGCTCGGCCATAAACTCTGCATGCATGGCCTCTTTTTGGGCATGCATTTCTTTGGCCTTGGCCATAAAGTCTTCTTTGATCCCGTCAAGTTGCGCCCTCTGCCCCTCATCCAGGTCGAGCGTCTCGGCAATGTAATCCACCATAAACTCGGCTTTATGGTTTGGGGAATGAGAACGGCAGCCGCTAAACAACAGTGCTGCTGAGATAAAAACACAAACTAATACAATGATTAAGCTTTTTTTTACCATGATTCCTCCTTTGTTGTAAAACAACGAATGAAAATTTAAAAAGGCAAACAAATTATCCATGGTAAAACTATAATCAGAATGAACACTAAATGCTTTTCAGGGGTGTAACAGTTTGTAACAAATTGTATCGGGTAAAAAAATCAAAGGGATTAATGCGAATAAATGCTACAATTTGTCGGGCCCTCAATTTAAATTGGGGTGTTACCGGGAAAAACAACGGCATTGGGGGAGGTTAACCGGATTATGGTTCAGTCAGCCTCTGTCCTTTTAAGGGGCAGGGGCTGTACCGAACCAGAAAGAAGTGGTTACAAAGCCCCATCTAAGGTTTTGAAACCACTTCTGAACAGCTGATGGTTGCGATTAAAACAGCATATCATTCCAAAGCGTTTGGGGGGATTGATGGAAACCAAATCTATTCGACCCGCACTGGTTCTGGCGGGTATCTTACTTTTTATTTCTATGGCTGCCTGCGCACCCAAATGCATCATTAACGGACGCGTGGTGGATGCCGAAACGGAACATCCGATTAAAGGTGCCGCAGTCGCCATTCGTTGGCTCGAAGACCCTGTTGAACCAGATCCCACAACCGGCCAATCATTTGATTCCGCCCAGGATGTTTCCGATCAAGACGGCCATTTTAAGATCCCGGATCATCCCGATAAAAATTTTGTAATGGGGGTGTATAAGGAAGGCTATATATGCTGGAGCAACCGCAGCAGTTTTACCGATGGCAAAAAAGAATCAACTGGCCGGCAAAACATCCGTGTTGAAAATGGCATGCTGGTTCGTTTAGAACCATTGAAAGCGGGTCATTCACAGGATCAGCACGCCAGCTTTACGGTGCTGGTGGCAGAAGAGGTGACCGAGTCCAAAAGCAGCCCATTCTATAATGCGATTATGCCGCTCTTTAAACGCTGGCGTGATAATCTACGCGAGCAGTTTCGAAAAACGTTCGGGCAGCAAGAATCTCCTGAATCCGACTAGAAAAGGTTTCAGGTGTCGGGTTTCGGGTGTCAGCATTTGATCCGCAGATGTTTCTGATTTTCGGATTCTGACACCTGACACCTGAAACCTGAACACTTAAACCATAACCCGTAATTTATCTGGTCTCTAGAATTTTTATAATTTAAGAACTCATGCACAAAAGAAGAGCACGGGCTACTCATAGGCCAAGACGCGGATTAGCCCGATGGTCGCCCCGTTGTCATCCGTTGTGGGGGCATCACTCACCGAAATTATTTTCTGTATCTTATTGTCTTCGATGAATTTATTTACCGTGGCATCGAGTTCTTCGATTTCCTTTTTGGCCTGAAAAATTTTTAACGGACTTGCAAAGGTTTTCACTTTAATCATGGCCGTACCTCCTTCTATAGCGATAAATTAATAAAAACCTCACACAAAGGCGCAAAGACACAAAGTTGGCTTCGAAGATTACTTTAAATTAATATTCTTAGCGTGATTCAATTTAGATGTGATTTCAATTTCTAGGCAAAAAGCATATTTCGTTTTGCGCGAAGATAATATTCGGCAATAAAATTCAGCGGTTTTTTGGCTTTTTGAAAATTTTCATGCAGGCTCCAGAAGACATCTGATAAATCCGTCTCAGCGGCGGCCTGATGCTCGGCAGCCAGTCTATAAAACTGCTGCCCTTTTTTTTCATATTCCTCCGGACTGATCTTGGCGCCAGCGGTAGATTGAGGTCTGATTTCACCGGACAGCGGATAGCGATAGCTGCGTTCAGCATAATCCGGAAATATCCCGAGAATGAACAGACAGACGTCCGCAATGCGTTTATACAGGCTCAAGCGATATTGATCTTCGATCACCTCGCTAAAGCGAATCAAACTGGTGATGTCCATGTCATTGAACCGTATTTTTTTCCAGATGCCTTTGCGGATACGAAATGAGACAGCATAGCTTTCAATCCGGGTAAATGTCGACAGCATGTCCGCCAGGTAAACCACAATGGAATTATCACTTAACAGTTCAACCAGATCGTTTGTGTCAAAGACCGGGATGCGCATTCGCTGAGTCCTTTCCACCGTGTAACTGGCCCTGGAAAGTTCTGCGGCAGCTTTTCGAAGAAGAATCTCAAAAAAAAGGGATGGTGAAATTTTTAAAAAAATTTCGTCATCGGCCATCAATTTGTTAAAAACCTTTTGGTCACTGACAAACGAATTCCGAAAATCTTCGTCTTCCCGGATGATTCTTTTCAAATTGGACTTGTCCCCGACACCTGGCGCTACGGCCTCGACCAAAAAATCTAAATCTCGATCAGAAAGTCCAATGTGTGTCATCTTCTTTAACGACATGCTTCTCAATACCCATTCAACTTTATTGTACGTTTATATCTTTTTAAGGATAATACCGCCTTTAAAAGCGGCAAGGGGTTCCGCAAAATTTTACTTTACAATAGTTGAACTTGCGTTAAATTTGGAGAGTTGGACTTAATATTTCAGGAGCCGCATATGAGAGCGCTGGTGGTTATTATTGTGATCATTAATTTATTGGCGTGCGCCGGGACCCCCCCATCCGATGTTTCTCAAACCGGGCCGAATACCGCAAATAAAACATGGCCAAACATAGAGCCGAATTCCTCCGATTCCACCAAACCGGTCAAATCTCCCCATGGTTACATCATCACTAAAGATTACGAGCTGGGTCGTTTCGGCGGTTTTATCGGTGATTGCACCGATGACCAAAATTGGCCGTATTTCTGGCAGTGCGTAAGCGAAAACGCCGGCAACGGCGGCTTCAAGTAAACTCGCTGGTTGATGCACATTAAAATACAGTTGTGTTGCTGGAATTGTTTATAGTATGGAATTACAACCATCAGCAAAGTCGATTTCCTTTGATTGGTGTTTAATCTAAAATTGAAAGGCCGAAATCGTGTTCGTGCACTCTTTTTAAATTTTTTAAGTCATCACAGGCAATTTGATTGTCGAGGCGACAGGCCTCATTCAAGGCCTGTTTCATAAACACCGGCTCATGCAAAACAAAATGGGCTATCGCTTTGGCCATATAGATGCTGTCCCAGTTCGGGTATTTTTTTCCTAGATGGTTCAAATAAATCATTGCGATTCGCCATTTCTTTTGTCGCAGCAGTCGGTATGCCTTGGCGATTTCCCTACCTGGATCTATTTCGGCAGAAATATACTGTTCCATTTCTTCTCGATAGGATTCTTTTATCTCTTTTTTTACCTGTTTGGTATCTTCCATCTCTGCTTTGATGAAATCGGAGGGCTGGACCCAAGCTCTGATTCGAACAAGATATATGGAGTCCTTCCCTGCTTTTTCCCTCTGTTCTTTTAATATTTGCGCCTGGATCTCCCTGGCTGTTAAGCTATATATTTCATCCTTCTCCAGTTCGTAAATATTGATAAGACGTTTGCGCGCAAGGTATCTTCCAGCTAAATCCACAGCCTTTCTTTTGGCAATGAAAAGTGCCAATTCTTTAGCCAGATCAATTGCGGAGCCAGCCTCCATTCGATAACTGCCCTCAGCTTCTATCTCAAAAATATCATCTTCCTCTGCTGAGGCAACGCAGTTAATCGAGAATAAAACCAACAAAGCCGTAATAATAAAATTGCGCATGATTGCCTTTCCTCTGCTATTTGATTTATGGGATCTAATAATATTTTTAAAAATGCAGAAGTTAATTGATCATCCCATAATTCTTTTACAGTCGACTGAAAAGTGTCGATTAATCGGTTACGGTCTTGTCTGATATTTTGATTATTTTCTCCAAAACTCCGGAACGAATAGGACAATCACGGTAAATATTTCCAGCCTGCCCAGCAACATACACCAGATAAGCAGCCATTTTCCCAATAAAGGTATCTGGGCATAATTTTCTACTGGGCCGACCATGCCGAATCCGGGTCCAATGTTTCCGATGGTTGCTGCAACGGCTGCGAAAGATGTTGTAAAATCGACTCCCAGACCTGCCAGCAACACCGAGCTCAGGATAAACAGTCCCACATATAGGGCCAGAAATCCGAGGATGCTGCGTATGACATCATCCGGTACCGGTTTGCCGGCAATTTTTACGTGCGACACCGCATGGGGATGAATCAGTGAAAACAACTCTTTGTAGCAGTATTTTAAGCAAAGCATGATCCTCAGACATTTCATACCGCCGCCGGTGGAGCCGGCCGAGGCTCCCAGAAACATGCACACCAGCAGAATAAGCTGGGACATGGCCGGCCATTGCTCGTAATCGGCGGTGGCAAAACCGGTGGTGGTAATAATCGATACCACCTGAAACCCACCGTATCGCAGCGCTTCGCCGATGGTTTCATAATTGCTTCCGAATACATCCAGACTCACAACTAATGTGATCAGGGCAACCGCGCCTAAAAAGAAACGGCATTCGGAATCCTGCCAGAATGCCAAGGTTTTTCCCCGCAGCATATTGTAGTGGAGAGAAAAATTAATACCTGCCAACAACATGAATAATATGAACACGCAATCAAAATAGACACTGTTATAATGGGCAATTGAGGAATTTTTTGTGGAGAACCCCCCGGTGGGCATGGTGGTGAAAGTATGGCAGAGGGCATCATATAGGCTCATGCCGCCAAGCTTGAGCATAATGACTTGGACC
>JASFIX010000143.1:0-8467 GCA_050122435.1 Desulfobacterales bacterium | reverse complement strand
AAGATCACCTTTTTTCACTTTTTCGCCCTCGCGAGGACCAATCCACTCGATACGACCGGCGGTGTCCGCTGCTACCTGGACATCCTGCCAGGCTTCGGTTGTACCCGGTAAATAGATAACATCCTGCATTTGCACCGGCTGAATCTCGACGATAGAGACTGCAATTGCGGGCGGTGAGTTTGGGTTGGACTCAGCTGTCGCCACACCGTCTTTATCATCACAGCCCATCACTGATAAACCGGTCCAAAGCAGTACTGCCAATAATAAACTTAAGCGTCTGGTTTGCATTTAATTTTCCGTTCCGTTTTTTATTCCCTGAAATGCCAGCCGCAGCAAACGTTCGGGGCGCTGCGGATCTGATAATTCTGGCTGGACCTGGTCCATGTGGAGGCAAAAATCGATCAGGCTGAGTACCAGATAGGCAACCTCTTCGGCTGCGGTCTTTTTAACCTCGCCGCTATCTATTCCGGCGTTATAAATTTCGCAAATGGCGTTGATCATGTGACGATGATAACGCGTAAAATCATAGTCCGGCACCCCCTGGGGAGGGCCGAATATAAGGCCGTGGATCATTTTATAAAGACTGCGGCGTTCATCGATACCTGCGTATAGGCGTCGATAAAGAATGAGAAGTCGATCCAACACCCTGCCTTCCGATTCCAAAACCCCGGCCAATAATTGTTTCTGCAGATCTTCGGCCATATCCAGAATGGCCAGAAAAAGCCCTTCTTTGCTCTTAAAATAATAATAGAGTACCGGTTTGCTCACTCCGGCGCGATCGACGATTTCGCGTACCGACGTACCGGCATATCCCTTTTCAGCAAACATGTCGATGGCGGTTTCCAGTAACCGCTCTCTGGAATTGAGTTGCGCATCGCCAATCGTATTTGTGTTTTTCATCCGCGGATTCCTGTATCTCTTTATGTCTGTATTGCTTTACCTGTGTGTTCGTGTGTTGTTTGTTACCTACCATATTCCCAGCATTCAAAGCCTAAATTGTTAGAATGAAGACTTTGCCTACGCTAAAATTTCAGGCTTGTCAAGAAAATTACCTACCGGTAGGTATATTTTAACATTATGATACTCAAAATACCAGAGGACAGCGGAAAAAAATGAGAGGACAGAGGCCAGATTCCAGTGGAAAGAGGACGGATGTTGGATATCGCTGATCAGAAGGCAGATGATGATATAGGCTGGTCAAGAAAAGGCGGGGTTCGGAGAAGGTGAGTGGTAACCCTCGGTTAGCGAATAGATGGTGATGCCCGGTGATGCTGCTCCTTTAGAAAATAATGGTCCACAGCAAGATAATCGCAAACAATCCCATTAAAGCCATCAAGCTTAACCGGATTCGAGTTTTATAAACTTTTACGGTATCATCCTGCAGATCAGCCGGTGAAATGAGAAAACGAAAAAATTCCTGTGGTTTGATAAGGTGAAAAACGAAGCTTTCATTCGAAATCCCCAAAAGGCTGGCAAAGGACATTCGTCTGTATTCTGGCGGGTGATATTTTTTCAAATATTCAAAAAAATCGATTGATAAATAGATTGCCAGTATTCCAATTGCCGCCGGAAGTAGTACAAAGAAGATAAATGAAAAGAAGCCGCTCATGATTACCTTTAGATTCGTTAGGGATTGGTAAATTTATATAATAATAAAATTTTAGCTGATTTCAGATTTTTATCAAGTTATATTTTATTTTTCCGGTAAAAATTTAAGATAAAAATTAATTATATCAGATTGTTAAAGAATTTTACACTCCTGTCCACGCCCCTGATATATATAACGCTGCCAACATGCCGGTCGGCATGCCGTGGAGAAAAGCGGACCGAAAAAAAGATGCCCCTATAAATGGGGGATAAAAAATGAAGGAATATCCGGATAGATAATTTTACCGGGACGTATTTGAAGAGCCCAGGAATATCAGCTTAGGCGGCTTTTTGCGGGTTTTATTTTCTTTGAGTTTTTCCTTAAAATATATTTGGATTTCAACACCCATACCGGAATGGGTGGTTCTGACAACTTTACCGGTTGCATTGACCTGATTTCCTGAATCGGGGAATGTGAAAGACACAGCGATTTCTTCCCCGATAGGCAACTGCTGGTCTGTTTTAATAAAAACACCGGAAGCGCTTACATTCTTTATCCTGGCATCAAAATTACACCTGTCCGTCAAACACCGTACCGCAACTTTTTGGTTCTTGCTAAAAAATAGTCGTGCATCCTTTCTGGATTTCAGGTGTTTGTGCGCATCCATTAAGACTACTTTCCTCTTCTCCTGATACCCAGTATGCCGACTACTCCGGTTGCAAGCAGAATCATAAATGCCGGCCAGGGAATTTTACCTGCACCCATCGGCATGTTGGTTTTTATATATGTGATGATATCTGTAAAGATACCTGCCTGGGCGAGTCCGATGAAGCCGCAGACGGCGGCGACTGTGAATAATAATGCGAATAATATTTTCATATTCTCACGTCGAAATGGAGCGGGTGCAGGAATCGAACCTGTCTGCGACCTTGCTAGGCCTCGCTCCCCCTTTGAGCCCCCGCTCATTGATTTTCTTGAATTTTAAGGGAAGAAGGGGTTGGGGTTCCCAAAGGCATTACCGGTGTAATAGGTAAAAGGGGTAAATTGAGAACCCGCCCCCTAGCCGATAGAAGCGCCTGCCACCAACCGGACCGGTAGAAGATCAAGGTTGTGGCAGACACTTTTGCAAAAAGCAAAAAATATGCCAATCTCCCCAATTTTTATTTTATTTATAATATTAATAATTTATAGGAATTTTAGAATTGACTTGCCTGAAAAATTGGGTAAAAAAATACATAATTATATTACCTAAATTACATATTTTAAGATGCCAGAATACAGATATTCTTGATTGTGGATTTCAGACCTATGAAAAGGCGCTTTTATTTAGCGAGCACTTCTGATATTTAGCACCTTTTTATATAAACACCGCAAGAATCGGGTGGAAACATATTTTCTGTGAAATTATATTGAGGCCAGAAGTTAATCATTTGAAGCCAAGGTAAAATGTATAAAATGGGTTCGATGAAACCAAATCAATGGGGACTGTTGATCATCCTTTCGCTTTTCTGGGGCGGCTCCTTTTTTTTTATTGAAATCGCATTGCGCGATTTTCAGCCCTTTACGCTGGTTTTTTTGCGGATTTCAATCGCTGCTTTAATTCTGATGGGTGTGGTGTACATGAGCGGTCAGCGTCTGCCGGTATCTCTTAAAACATGGATGGGATACATTTTAATCGGTTTGATCAATAACGCGATTCCCTTTAGTCTGATTGTGTGGGGACAAACCCGTATCGAAAGTGGTGTGGCTTCAATTCTAAATGCCACCACACCGATTTTTACGGTGCTGCTGGCCCATTTTCTAACCTCGGATGAACGTTTGACCCTTCCTAAAATAATGGGGGTTTTGGTTGGATTTATCGGTGTCTACCTGATGATGATGCCGGAGCTAAACGATGGGTTCAGCTGGCGCGGTTTGGGGCAGGTGGCGGTGCTCGGGGCTGCGATCAGTTACAGTTTTGCCGGCATTTTCGGCAAGCGATTTAAGGATATTCCTGCAGTCGTCAATTCAGCCGGCATGCTGCTGTGCTCAAGCATTATCATGTTGCCTCTGGCCATTATCATCGATGCGCCCTGGTCGGTTCGACCCTCATTTGAAGCGCTGTGCGCCTTGTTGAGCATGGCAGTTGTCAGCACGGCTGCTGCCTACCTCCTGTATTTTTACCTGTTGGCCGCCGTCGGTGCTACCAATGTGCTGCTGGTCACATTTCTGATCCCTGTCAGTGCGCTTTTGCTGGGTGTTGGTGTGCTGGGTGAGGTCATAAAGCGCTTCGAATATGCCGGCATGGGATGTATTTTTCTGGGACTGATCATTATTGATGGACGGGTGCTAAAATGGCTGCAGCTGAACAAGGCGCCTACGGGAAATGAGAAGCAGGCACAAAGCTGAAGAAAAGGTGGGTAAGCATTGAATGCCAACATCTTATTTTTATATGTATCTACCGTGATCATATGGGGCACGACCTGGCTGGCGATTAAATTTCAGCTGGGCAGCGTTGATCCCATGGTCTCTGTTCTGTATCGTTTTATGGCCGCTGCCCTGACGCTTTTCCTTTACTGTAAATTGCGGGGCCTTAAAATGCGGTTTTGCCTGAGGGACCATATCTTTATGGCGCTGCAGGGTCTGTTTCTTTTTTCGGTCAATTACTGGTTGATCTATCTGGCTGAAATACATGTCACCAGCGGGTTGGTCGCGGTGATTTTCTCCAGTATTGTATTTATGAATATGGTAAACGGCGCTGTTTTGCTGGGCTCACCGATTCGCTCTAGAGTCGTGTTTGGGGGTGGAATTGGTGTTGTGGGAATCGTGCTCGTTTTCTGGCCCCAATTAGTATCGTTCAGCCTTTCGGACAAAACGACTCTGGGTTTGGTGTTGAGTTTTGTATCGACCTATATGGCTTCACTTGGCAATATTATATCGGCACGTCATCAAAAATATAATCTGCCGGTTATCCAGACCAACACCTATGGTATGGCTTACGGTGCCGCAATTATGGGGATTATCGTAATTGCCCTTGGCAAGCCATTCAGTTTCGAGATGTCTTTTCTTTACGTTGGCTCTCTTTTTTACCTGTCTTTTTTCGGAACCGTTATCGCCTTCGGATGCTATCTGAAACTCATCGGCAAAATCGGAGCGGATCGCGCAGCTTATGCTACCATGCTCTTTCCGATCGTCGCCCTTGGCATCTCGACGTTTTACGAAGGCTACCAATGGGCCGCTCACAATATAATCGGCATGACGGTCGTGCTGATCGGGAACTGGATAGTGTTAAGCAAAAAGGCCCTGGCCAGGTTGCAGACGAAGCAGCACTGCAAAAGTGACGATATTTCAGGTATGGCGATAGATTGATAGTTTTCAGCATCAAAAGCCCGCCTTATGAAAGTGATTTCATAAAAATTGGGTAGCCGGTTTCATATTGTTGTATTGTGCGATTTGACTCATTCCGATTAACTACTTGAAATCGAAAGTGAAACTATAACGGTAGGTTCTAACGGAAAGCTTGCATGATTTTTGCTACGTGTTTATCTTATGGGGGGAAATTATAGTCAAAATAATGGTATTAAACTGTTGGTGGAAAAATATCGAAAAAAATTCCGAATTGCCGAGAACTTCAATCATTATTCGGAAGAAAATTATAAAATTGCAGAAAGAAAGTATTTAAAATTTGCCCTGGGCATGGGTGATTCCAAAGACCATACGAAATAACGGGTCGGGCGAGGCGAAAAAAGGGGGCGAGCGTCTTGTCTAAAAAATTATGGTACTCTGATAAGTGCCATACACTCAAAAGCTGTGCCGGCGTGGTTTTTATCGGGGCTGCTGTAGCAGGGATGCTTTTGATCATTCGCCTGGTGGGTGAAAAAAGACTTCAGCGCTTTTTGAATTTCATATTGCTTTTTAAACGCAGGAAGCCGGAGCTGGATTTGATTTCTAAGGCGCTTGCGCCGGAGAACCGGAGTTAAACGGCATGCAAAAAATGGCTTGATGGGAGTTGACCTCCAAGCATTACACTTCTCCTCCCTAAAAGGGCAGTGGTAACACTGCCCTTTTTTATACAATCAGGTTAATAAATTTCCCTTGCGATCGATAAATAAGCTAACTTTATGAGAAATTTTAAAATCCAGTTTAAATGCGACCCGATCATTATGGGTAACGAGGTCCCCATTTTCAAAATCAATTTTATCTATTTTTTCGATGCCATGTTTATGTTTGCATATCGATTTTACCAGATCTAATTGAATGTTAGGTTTTAGCTTTTCGACCATGCCGATAACAGCTTCATCTATCATATCTGGATTGATTGCTTTTGAATTTGAATCCACAAATAAGTCCTCCTTTGTTGATTTAATGTTTGAACTCCGGTCTAAAGTGGTCTTATCTAATTTGTGATTTTTTTTCACAGATTCCGGGGGTGTTTTTTCACTGCGTGGCCGATCGGAAATGCGAGTATCTTTAGATTCATTCTCCGGCAAATATTCGTCTAAATTATATACTTTAAAATTTGTTTCTTCAAAATTCGCTTTATCAAGATTGGCGCCTCCAAAGTTGGCCGCTTCAGTTTTGGCCCGCTTAAAATCAGCACCTTCTATATTCGTATCCACCATCTCTGCAAATGAAAGATCGGCGCCTTTAAAATTGGCACCCCGCAAAATGGCTCTTGTAAAATTGGCTTTTTGAAGATTGGCGCCGCTAAAATTGGCACTTTCCAAATTGGCATCTGTAAAATTTGCTCCCGTGCATTTTGAAAAACTTAAATCACCCTTAGAAAGGTTAGCACCTTCAAAATCGGCACCATCAAGGTTTGCATTAATTAACTTGATCTTTAAAAGCTCTGCTTGCCGAAAATTAACACCAGATAGATTGGCATTTTTTAAGGAAGCAAAATGGAATTTAGCAAACGGTAAATTTGCCATTTCAAGGTTCGCCGTATCTAGATTCCAACTATCACAATCGGCTAATCTTCCTGTCTTCCCTAAAGATAACACCCAGGCCGAATGCTCATTGAGCATCTTTGTTAATTTGTCGTCGTCGGGTTTCATTCAATCCTCATTTTTTTCAGTCTGGTGCAACCGGGTTTGAAAAATTCATCTATTTTTTCATCTTACCGGTTTTACGTCAAGCTGTGAATTGCCTGTTGTATAGTTATATATATAAAATCGGAAAGTCCGGATGATGCCTTTGATATTAAAAATAAATGCTCAGAAAAGATCCGGTGGATCCTGGAAAATTAAAATTGAATTGGAAGAAGATGATCGGATGTCGGCTGTATTTATTCTACCGGATCGATGCATGAGGCATCGTTATTGCGGGTAGAGTTTACCTGTTTGGATACCGGGTAACTGACAAGGTCAGTCAGAAGTGACGTTTCCAGAATATTTTTTAAGGCCGCGGTATCCTGATTATCCGGATTTAGCCAGAATTCATACCGTTCGGGCTTAAGGATCGCCGGCATGCGGTGGTGGATGTCGCGCATGGCCTCACAGGCTTCGGTCGTAATGATGGTGCAGGACCGATAAAGGGATTGCTGGTCCTTTTTGCCCCATGTTTCCCACAGCCCGGCAAAGGCGAAGGGTTTCTTGTCCGGCAGCGTAATCAACAGCGGTTGTTTTTGGCCTTTGGGTCCTTTCCATTCATAAAAACCGTCGGCAATGATCAGGCAGCGCCGTTTTTTAAAGGCGTTCTTGAAAGAAGGCTTTTCAGCAAGGGTTTCAGCGCGGGCGTTGATCATTCGGTTTCCGATGGAGGGATCTTTGGCCCAGAAAGGCACCAGCCCCCAGTGGAATTTGTCCAGCCAATTCTGCCCCTTTTGCCTAAAGATCGCCAGGATCTCCTGGGAAGGCGCTACATTGTAATTGGCGGTAACCTCACAGGCGGAGCGGTCAATTGGGAAGATTTCTTTGAGTTCATCTAAATTGCGATATCCCACGAATCGGCCACACATATGGCGTTTCCTTTCCGACAAACGATTTGAATATGGATAATTGATGCCCGCGCTTGATGCAAGCAAAAACTGGATTCAAGTAAATTGAATGCGCCATACAGGATAAAATATGGGCGGGTATTTCAAGCCTGACCCGATAAACATGGATATCGCTGAGCAACAGACTATCTGTCTTTAAATAAAGGTATTATCTGTGGTAGACTAGGATGATGTTAAAGGTATATTCGCGCGCTGCATGGCGGATCCGGAAAACAATGTTGGCGACATCATTTGACAGCTGGTTATTCGTATGAATCGCCCAATTGATCAGCTTCCGTTCTTCCTGCGGTTCCAATGGTTCAAAATCGGAATCGGGTGTCCGCCTGAAATCGGCAAATCCAGTCAGGGCTGGTAAAGGATCCCCCTTTTTAGCGCTAGACACTTGAGCATTTCCTTGATAGACTTTTTTTGAAATAAATGCGATTTGGTTATGGGTTAAATTTTTGAACTCAATATTGTAAAAATCCGTATCAATGGTCTTCCAGGGCGCGGCAGTTTCGTAGCCGGCGTAGGGTTGTTTACCCGTGTATTCACCTGTTATCCTCAAAATCGGCCTGCCCAGATAATCGCTAACCATGCGCTGAAAATATCTATCCCCCTGGCGGTTAGATCGGGTGATTTTTTCAGGCGCTGTTGGGTTGCATCCCAATAGCAATCCGGCGATGATGATGAAGGCGATTATGAATCCGATTGGGCTTTTGTTCATAATTAACTTTTCCTAAAAAGCTAAAGTCAAATTACATATCGGTCAATTCAGTACAAGCCTTTAATTTTAAAGTAGATTTTATTGTAACAGTCTTGTTAAGATGTGAAAGGAGGAGTACACCCATGATTCATGTAATTGCCACCATTGAACTCAAGCCGAATTGCAGAGACGCTTACCTGACAGTTTTGAAAGATAA
>JASFIX010000142.1:0-8486 GCA_050122435.1 Desulfobacterales bacterium | reverse complement strand
AGAAGTCATGTCAATTGAGATTGAATATCTGGAAATGCGGCACCGATTGGGATCCGAGATATTTGCCACCATGGGCGGTTTTGCACCGGCGATCGGGATGCTGGGAACCATTATCGGTCTGGTGCAAATGCTGATGCAAATGGAAGATCCCAGCCAGATAGGCGCACCCATGGCGGTCGCATTACTGACAACCTTTTATGGAACCCTGCTGGCCAACCTGCTGTTCCTGCCGGTATCCGGTAAGCTAAAAACACGTAGCAAGCAGGAGGTCCTGATCAAGCAGATGATTCTGGAGGGGGTTATTTCGATCCAATCCGGCGATAATCATCGGGTGGTGGAGCAAAAGTTAAAAGCCTTTATTGCGCCCAAAGCTCGCATGACAGCCGATGCCCAGCCGGCCAAGGCTTGATCGGATTGAAACTGGAGTTGCGCCAGCGATGCCAATTCATGAAAGCGCTATAATATCTTGGGAAAAAAACCTGACCTTTAATTTTTCGGTAGCCAATGCCTAAAAAAAATCGAAAATACGGAGCCAAGAAACCGGAAGGTTCCACAGGCGCTAAATGGGAAATCGTTTACTCCGGATTTGTCCTCATCCTACTTTGCTTTTTTATTATGCTGAGCTCTTTTTCGACCATGGAAGAAGCCAAAGTCATGCAATTTGTGAAGTCCTTTGTGACGGCGGTGAGCATATTGCCGAGTGGAACAAAATTTGACTCAGGCCTGGCGGTTGTCTCAGACTCTGCAGACCTGGTTGACACCAGATCCGAACTTGCCAAAATTTTTAATACCCTTGAGGAACTTGCCTATGAGTTCAAGCTGGAGAAGGAGATTAATCTGGTGTTGACGCGAGAAGGCCTGGTTATGCGGATGTCCGAACACACGCTGTTTGGACTGGGTTCGGCCGATATCGCGGCCGAATCCCTTCCGTTGCTTGACAAGGTGGGTGCCATTATTTCAAAAACCGCCTATCTGATCCGGATTGAAGGCCATACCGATAATCTTCCGATTCACACCGAGCGCTACCCGTCAAACTGGGAGCTGTCCACTGCCCGGGCTGTAAATGTGCTCCGTTATTTTATCAACAACCACAATGTTGATCCGGCTCGCCTGGCAGCGGAAGGGTTTGGTGAATTTCATCCGCTGGTTGCAAATGATACAGCCAAAAACCGGGCGAAAAACCGAAGGGTAGAGATTATTTTCATCAAGAAAGAGCCACCGAAAACTCCCATCAAGGAAATCTTTTGAATAGACTGCGGCATAACGTGGAAGACGAGGGCGATAAAAGGGCCGGTTGGCTGACAACATTCAATGATCTGGTCACCCTGCTGATGGTTTTCTTTGTTCTACTTTTTACGATGAGCACCATTGATACCAAAAAAATGCAGGATTTTCAGTATGCCTTGCAAAGCGGGCTCGGCATTTTGGAAACGGGCAACAAAGTAGCCATCAGCGTCAAAAGAACCCAACCGGTCGATGATATGTCGCATATCATGACCCAGGCTGAAGGCGAGCTGAATAAGAAAGGCAACAGCCAGGTGAGCGGTAAGCTGGTTGACCAGATTCGACAAATGATGGACAACGATCCGGATATTCAGGTCACACGTACCGATCAGGAAACGAGACTTTCCTTTGAGGATCAGGTGCTTTTTGATTTTGGCAAAGCGGCGATTAATCCGGCAGGTTTCGTCTTTTTGGATAAGATTGCCGATGTGCTGGACAAAATACCGTATGCCGTGCGGGTGGAAGGTCATACGGATAATGTTCCCATCCGGACCCGCCGCTTCCCTTCAAACTGGGAGCTGTCCGTCGCCCGCGCCGTAAGTGTGGTGAAGTACTTCGTCGAGGTCAGCAACATAAATCCCCAAAGACTATCTGCGGTAGGTTATGGTGAATCGAGGCCGGTGGCCGAGAATGACACCCTGTCCAATCGGGCGAAAAACCGGCGGGTTGAAATCCTTTTATTAACGGAGGGCAAAGAGGAAAATGTCGAATAAATTAATATTTCTGGTTGTGGCGGTTTTAGTGGTCTTGACGATTGGCCTGACAGCCGGGTTTTTTATGATGTGGAGTAAGCTGTCGGATTTAAATATCCAGGCCAATATGGCGGCCACCTCAGAGAACGGAAAGGTTCAGGCTGCGGCACTGGGGCCGCTTTATTCTCTGGACACATTTATCGTCAACCTCGCGGATGCAGGACGCAGCCGTTATTTGAGAGTGACCATGGATCTTGAGCTTGCTGCATCAACGGATGCCGGAGAACTATCTGAAAGACTACCCCAGGTCAGAGACTGCGTCTTGATGATCCTTCCCTCCAAGCAATTTGATGACATTGCCAGTATGGAAGGCAAGATTGCTTTGCGAGACGAAATTATTGCCAAGCTTAACAGTCTGTTTGCTAAAAATATGGTGACCAACATCTTTTTTACGGAATTTGTTGTTCAATAAATTTTTGTCCTATGCCAAATCAAATACTCACTCAAGAAGAAATTGATGCGCTGCTTTCCGCCATGGAAAGAGGCGATGTTGATCTTGATCAAGAAGCAAAGAAAGATGTTGCAGCGACGCCTTACAATCTGGCATCGCAAAATATTATGCTGCGAGATCAATTTTCCGCATTGGAGGAGGTCTATGACAAATTTGCCGGGATGTTGCGGGATATGCTTTCTTCGGCTTTACAGCGTTCCATGACTGTTGAGTTTGTTTCTTCGGAAATGATTAAATATCAGGAATTCATCACCGCTTTTTCTAGTCCGACAAACTGTAATGTGTTCAGAATGGAACCCCTTAACGGCAATGCCCTGTTATGCATTGAGTCCAATCTTGTATTTTCTCTAATCGATTGCATGTTCGGGGGGGATGGAAAACCCTCCACCCAGGTACGTGAATTTACGCAAATAGAACAACGCATGATTAAAAAGTTTGCGCTCGATATTTTAGCCGCATTCGAACATTCCTGGTCGACGATTTATCCTGTCAAGATCGTTTTAAGAAAGACCGAGACCAAACCGGCGTTTGTCCAACTGGTACCGCCAGGCGATGTCATGATGATCATTGTCTTTTCGATAAAAAGTCAGGAATTTTCCGGGAATTTTCATTTGGCGATTCCTTACCTGATGCTGGAACCGATTAAAGAAAAACTTTCACCGAAATACCTGCGCGAAAAAGATACGGGACACACCTGGAGGCCGCAGTTGAAAGAATTATTAAAAGATGCGCAGGTCACGATAATAGCGGAACTGGGGAGAACACAGCAGACCGTACGGGAATTGATAAATCTGCAAGTCGAAGACATCATTAAACTTAAAGCCGGTCCGGAGGATCTTATATCTATCAGTGTCGATCAGGTTCCCAAATACCGCGGTTATCCGGGAGTCATTAAAGGAAACCGCGCGGTCGAAATTGCAAAATTGATAAATTCAAATGGAGGCAAAAAATAGCGATGACGGATATGCAAAAAGAAGAACAGCAACTGGATACTCAGCCGCAGGAGGCGATGGCCGGCACCGATGAATCGCCGGTCATGCCGGAATCCGATGCTCCCCAAAAGTCGAAATCCGATAGTGCCTCTGATGGTAAGCTGACTGGCGACATGGAGTTTTTGCTGGATATTCCTTTAGAAATTTCAGTTGAGCTCGGTCGCACCAAAATATTGATCAACGAACTACTGAAGCTGGGTCAGGGTTCGGTGCTCGAACTTTCAAAACTGGCCGGCGAAACCTTGGAAATTCTTGCCAACCGCAAACTCATCGCCCGGGGCGAAGTTGTCGTGGTAAATGAAAAATACGGTATCCGTCTGACAGAGATAATTAGCCCTAGCGAACGAATCGAGAGGCTCAAATGAATGCCACGCCGGATATGTTGGCAACTACCTTAAAAATGTTGGCTGCTCTGGCACTGGTGCTGGGTGGGTTGGGTATCTTTTTTTACTTTACCAAGCGGGTGATGCGTAAAAACATCGGCAATTTGGGGGAGGGAATGATCCGTGTGCTGGCCAGCCAGTATATCGGTCTGAAAAAAAACATCTCTCTGGTACAAATTCCCGGGGCCATACTGGTCGTCGGAATTGCCGGTGATTCGATCTGCCTGCTGACAAAAATAGAAGACAAAACAGTACTGGATCAAATCCATGACCAGGGGGACGGACGCATTACGCCGTCTTTTAGCGACCAATTGAATAAAATCACCAGCCGCTTTATAGGGCACACAAAAGATCAATGATGTTCAAAGCGCGGTCATTAAATCGCCTGTCTGAGACGAATTCTATTCCGGACGGCCGGGAGCAAAAGGTTTGCAGTGTTGCCAAACTCCTGCAGTGGTTACTGTTTGTCGGAGTGGTTATGGCAATTGGCTTGAGCACGGTATTATGGGTCCCTGAAGACTGTGCTGCGGCAGGACCTTTAAACGCAGCGCCCTTTATCAGCGTCGACATGGACCAAAGCCAGGAACCGGGAAAGATCGCTGTCGTCATGCAGATATTTTTATTGATGACCGTTCTTTCCCTGGCGCCGGCTATTTTGATTATGCTGACATCCTTTACGCGAGTTGTGATTGTGCTGTCATTGTTGCGCCGGGCACTGGGAACCATGCAAATGCCGCCAAACCAGGTCCTGATAGGGCTGGCGCTGTTTTTAACCTTTTTTATCATGACACCGGTTTGGCAACAGATCAACCAAACGGCACTGCAGCCCTATTTAGAAGACAAAATTGAACAAAAACAGGCGTTGCAAAAAGCCGCCGAACCCTTGCGGGGATTTATGTTCAAGCAGACCCGCGAAAAGGATTTGGCACTGTTCGTTAATATTGCAAAAATCGAGCGGCCCAAAGATGTCGATGATATTCCTATTTCGGTTCTGATTCCCTCATTTATTATCAGTGAAGTCAAAACCGCATTTCAGATTGGCCTGTTGTTGTATGTTCCGTTTTTGATTATCGACATGGTAGTGGCCAGTGTTTTGCTGTCAATGGGCATGATGATGTTGCCCCCCATTATGATATCACTACCGTTTAAACTAATGTTATTTGTTCTGGCCGATGGCTGGAATTTACTGATCGGTTCACTGGTCAGGAGTTTTATTTAAATCCAAAAGTGTAGCAGAACGACATGACGACCGAATTTTTAACCGGATTCTTTTTTGAAGCAATTAAAACAGCTATTTTCTTGGCGGCACCCATGCTTCTGGCGGGTTTGCTGGTGGGGCTGCTCGTGAGCATATTTCAATCCGCCACCTCGATCAACGAAATGACATTGACCTTTATTCCCAAAATGCTGGCGGTGGCCTGTGCGCTTTTATTCTTTTTGCCGTGGATGATGCAAACCATGCTTACGTTTACCACAAATTTATTAAACAACCTTGTGACGTATATTCGCTGATGCAAAGCGAGTGTTTCTTTAAAAGGCAAGGTGGCGACCTTCGAATATGCTGTCGATTTCTGTTCCATTTATACAGTTACAGGTGCTTTTCCTGATTTTTGTGAGAGTCGGCGCCATATTGATGAGCATGCCGATATTTAAAAGCAGAAGTATACCGGTCTTAGTTAAATTCGGACTGGCACTGGCTGCCAGCATCGTTTTGTACCCCCTTTTGGACCGAACCGCTTTTCCAGTTGTCAGGGATCTGGGCAGCTTCGCTATTGGTACCGTCGGTGAAATCATGCTGGGAATCAGTATTGGCATGGCGGTTAATTTGATTTTTGTCGGTCTGCAAATGGCCGGTCAGATATCGGGGTATCAGATGGGGCTGGCACTTGCCCGAGTGATGGATCCTTCGGCCGGCCAGCAGGTACCGCTTCTGTCGCAATTTTTTCAGTTGTTTGCTTTTATGATTTTTTTAACCATAAATGCCCATCATTGGTTTCTAATGGCGCTGGCCGAAAGCTTTCAGCTGGTGCCGCCCTTTGGGTTTAAGGTCAGCGGCTCTCTAATTGAACAATTGATCCACATCGGCGGCCATATGTTTGTAATCGCCATTAAGGTCGGAGCTCCGGTCATCGCCGCCTTATTGATTACCAGCGTTGCTTTCGGGCTTATCGCCCGTACGGTGCCCCAGATGAACGTGTTCTTGGTGGCCATGCCGCTAAAAATTATGATCGGTCTGTTATTTATCGGATTCAGTCTGCCGTACTTGTCATCCTATTTAAAAGTCATATTCAGCAACCTGGGCAACATGATTATTCTACTGATGAAAGCAGCATCTTAACCATTAATCGAGGTCAACAATGCCGGAAAGTGGCGGTCAGGAACGAACTGAAAAAGCAACTGCCAAACGCAGAGAGGAAGCCAGGCGCAAAGGGCAGGTCGCTCAAAGCAGGGAAATTCCCTCTGTTTTGATTTTAATGACCGCCATGGGTGTCTTTTATTTCGCCGGGTCATGGATGTTTTGGAACATCGCCGAGGTGATCGGTGGTGTTTTCGAACGGCTTGACACTTTACGTTTCGAGGCGGTTTCGGATGCCAGTGCCTTTGCAGCAGAAATTTTCAAAAAGGCCTTCTTAATTTTAATCTCTTTTTTCGTGCCAGTATTAATTGCGGGTATGGCGGGGAACATCGGTCAGATCGGACTGGAGTTTCATGGAGAACCCCTGCGCCCCAAATTGAAAAAGCTAAACCCGATTTCGGGTATGAAAAAGCTTGTCTCCATTAAATCGCTGGTGGAGCTGGTTAAATCCATTTTTAAAGTTGTGGTTGTTGGCGCTATCGCTTATGGCGTCATCAGAATGGAAACGGTAAAATTTCCCGGCCTGATGCAGCAGGAAGTTGGCGACATTCTGATTTTTATTGGCAAATTGGCCTTTAAGGTTTTCTTTTTTGTTTGCCTGGCACTCATCATTCTGGCGATCCTCGACTATGTTTACCAGCGCTGGCAGTACGAGCAAGATCTCAAGATGACCAAGCAGCAGGTAAAAGACGAGCGTAAACAACAAGAAGGTGATCCCAGAGTTAAAGGCCGGATTCGCAAAGTTCAGATGGAAATGGCGGCCCGCCGAATGATGGAGGCGGTTCCAGAGGCCGATGTGGTCATTACCAACCCCATTCACCTGGCGGTGGCGCTACAGTTTGATGCGGCCAAGATGGTGGCACCCGTGGTGGTCGCCAAAGGTGCCGGACACCTTGCAGAAAGAATCAAGGAGATCGCCGGAAATCACCAGGTGCCGATTATCGAAGATAAACCGCTGGCACAGGCGCTGCATAAAATGGTGGAAATCGGGGAATACATACCGGTAGAACTCTATCGAACGGTAGCAGAAGTGCTGGCTTACGTATACCGTCTCAAGGGCATGTATCAAACGGCTTAGAAGTGGTTTCAAAACCCCATCTCAGGCCCAATGACTGCGTTGCCCCGCTATGCGGGATTCGCATCTGATTTTTTTAAATTAAGGTGCAGCACAGGCCTCCGGTAAATGCTCACATACTCATGTATGCTGCGCTTTCCCGATCGGCCTGACGCCTTGCCATTGAACCTGATCTAAGGTTTTGAAATCACTTCTCACAAGGAAATAAAATTGGCAAATCAGAACCAACTTACCGGACAAATTCCATTTGTTGCCAAAAACAGTGATGTTTTAATGGCGGTGGCAGTGATCTGTATTCTGGCCTTTATGGTGATGCCGCTGCCAACCTTGCTGCTGGACTTGCTGTTGACCTTCAGCATTACCTTTTCGCTGGTCATTATTTTAGCCAGCATGTATGTCCAGCACCCGTTGGAGATGTCGGCGTTTCCTTCAATTTTGCTACTGATCACCTTGTTTCGGTTGGCACTTAACGTGGCCTCCACTCGCATCATTTTACTGCACGGCAATGAGGGCACTCTGGCCGCCGGTAAAGTCATCAAAGCTTTCGGTGGATTTGTGGTCGGCGGTAATTATCTGGTGGGAATTATCGTTTTTTTAATCCTGGTAGCCATTAATTTTTTGGTGATTACCAAAGGTGCCGGTCGAATTGCCGAAGTGGCCGCCCGTTTTACCCTGGATGCCATGCCCGGCAAGCAGATGAGCATCGACGCGGATCTGAATGCCGGCTTGATCACTGAACAGGAAGCGCGTCAACGACGGGATTTGATTGCCCGGGAAGCCGAGTATTACGGCGCGATGGACGGTGCCAACAAATTCGTAAGGGGCGATGCGATTGCCGGAATTGTCATTACCCTGATTAACATTATCGGCGGGCTTGCCATCGGTGTTTTTCAAAAAGACATGAGTTTCGCCAATGCAGCCCAGAATTACACCTTGCTGACCATTGGTGATGGCCTGGTGTGTCAAGTGCCGGCCCTGATCGTGTCCACCGCTGCCGGTGTGATCGTTACGCGCGCTGGAGCGGATTCAAGTCTTGGAGACGAAATTGCCACTCAAATACTGATACAACCCAAAGCCATTGCAGTTGCATCAGCGGTTCTTTTCGGCTTTGGTCTGGTACCCGGACTGCCAACGATTCCCTTCATGATTTTATCCGCCGTGACCGGCGGGCTGGCATACGCCATGTTTCGGTC
>JASFIX010000141.1:0-8501 GCA_050122435.1 Desulfobacterales bacterium | reverse complement strand
TACGTCCAAAGGCGGATTTTATAATCATTTCTCAAGTAAAGAAGACCTGTTTTTCCAGGTGATAGATGAAGCGCGAAAAATCTGGCGGGAAAAGAATCTGGAAGGTCTGGATAAAATTGAAAATCCGACTGAAATCATCAAACGGCTCCTCAGAAACTATAAAGACCGTTACCTGAAAGATGCAGATAATTTTCCCGGCGGCTGCGTCTTTATCACCCTTGCCGCCGAACTAAACGATCAGCGCCCCCAGTTATCAAAGGAGCTTGCAAAAGGCTTTGTGGGACTGAAAGGTATGCTGAGGAGGCTCTTGGAACAGGGAAAAGCATCCGGTGAATTGATTAAGACGGCCAACACCGACATCGTTACCGAAGTTTTGTTTAGCGGCATGTTGGGCGCTTCATTGTTATATGGGGTGAACAAATCGAAAACAAGTCTCGACAAATCGATCAATGCCCTAATCGAATATCTTGAACAGCTAACAATCGCTGATTGAGCGATCTCAATCAGGAGTTATCGGTGATTCGTTACTGGTGATTCTTTTTGAGACATCGATTTTAGCATCTAGGTCTCAAGTCTGTTAATCTGCAAAATAGTGATCGCTATACGTCCAATTAACAAATAACAGATAACGATTAACTGCTCCATGGAGCGTTGGCGCTGCATGGGGCACGGAGGAAAGGAGGGTTAACCATGATTGATTTTACCTTTACCGAAGAACAGGAAATGTTTCGCAAAGCGGCGCGTGAGTTTGCGGAAACCCAGGTAGCACCCCACGTTGATGAAATGGAAAAAACAGGCGAGGTCAGCGATGCCGTCGTAAAAGCGCTGGGTGAGGCCGAGATGATGGCCATCACCATCCCGGAAGAATACGGCGGTCTGGGATTGGGGTATACCGAGCGCATGATAGCAGTTGAGGAAATCAGCCGGGTATCAGTGGCCACCGCCATGATGCTTCAGGTCTTTGCGCTGGGGATCGAGCCGATTGTAAAATTCGGCAGTGAAGAACTTAAAAAGAAATATCTGCCCGGACTGGCGAAAGGCGAAAGACTGGCCACCACAGCGGTAACCGAGGCCACCGGTGGATCCGATCCGACGGGTATCCGATCCTCATATAAAAAAGAGGGTGACAATTTTATTGTCAACGGCCGCAAATGCTTTATTACCAATTCCCATATCGCCGATACGATTACCATTCTGGCAAAAGACGAAGATAATCCCAAAGCCTTTTGCGCGCTTGTTATTGACAAAGACATGGAGGGCTGGAAGGCCACCCACAAGGAACACAAAGTCGGTATGCGGGGCTGCAATACCGGTGAATTGGCATTCGAAAATCTAGCAGTACCGGCAACTCAATTGCTGGGAGAAGAAGGAAAAGGGCTGCGGGTGACCATGGCAGCCATCGGAGATGTCGGACGGGGCGGCATGGTCGGCGTTGCTTTAGGACTGCAAGCTGCCTGTCTGGAAGAATCGATCAAATTTGCAAATGAGAGAATACTTTATGGCAAACCGATTGCTGCCCTTCAGGCCATTCAAATGAAGCTGGCGGATTTGAAAATCGATTTAGAAGCCGGCAAGCTGCTGGGTTATCGCGCAGCCGCTATGCAGGATAAGGGCCAGCGCTCAAGTAACGAATTCGCCGTCGCCAAATATTATACCACCGAAGCCTGCCAGAAAGCTGCCAAAATAGCAGTGGATATCCACGGCGGATATGGCTGCATGGAGGAATATGCGGTTTCGAGATATCTGCGTGATTCTTATGTGGTCGGACCGTCAGCCGGCACATCAGATATCATGAAGGTTATTATCAGCCGCTGGGTATTGTCTTAAACGTATGGGGCATTGGGGAATGCCTCAATCCCCTTTTGAAGAGGACAGAAAAAATGCTCAACATTGTTGTTTGTGTCAAAGCCGTTCCAGACCCCAAAGAGGCGTGCAATATTAAAATTGATCCGGCCACCAAAACCTTGATGCGCTGTGATGTTCCGCTGGTGTTGAATCCGCTTGATAAAAACGCCATGGAGGCCGCGCTGCAGCTTAAAGCCCAATCTGATGCCCACATTTCAGTGCTCAGTATGGGCCCGCCTGAGGCGGGCAATATCGTCAAAGAATGTCTGGCGCTGGGTGCGGATCAGGGATTTTTACTTTCTGATCCGGCGTTTGGCGGCGCGGATGCTTTTGCAACCGCCTATACACTTGCCAAGGGCATCGAAAAAATCGGTTCCTTTGACGTGATATTTTGCGGCATGGCCAGCAGCGACGGCGCCACCGAATGGGTGGGTCCGGAAATCGCGACATTTCTGGATTTGCCGGTTGTGACCCTGGTCAAGGAAATCGTTGATTGTGACGGCACCAGCTGGAAAGTAAAAGCCAGCGTTGAAAACGGATACCGCTTAATGCAGGTCGAGCTTCCCGCCGTTTTTACGGTTACCCGCGAATTGAATACGCCCAGAACTTTGAGTTTTTCAGGAATTATTAAGGCCCGTAAAAAAGAAATTGAACAGTGGGGTATCGGTGAACTGGGCGTAACCCATGAATCCGTGGGCTTAAAAGGATCTCCCACCATCGTTTCCGAACTTAGCGCCCAGGAAGAAAATAAAAGGCAGGCTGAAATGATAACCGGCACCCGTGATGAAAAGGCGGATATGCTGGTACAAAAACTGGTGGATGCGGGTGTGTTTTAACCATCCAATGCGCTTAAAACAGAAAGGGTTTGAATAGATGGGAACCGATCATAACACCGTCTGGGTCATTGCCGAACAAATTGACTGTCACCTCCAATCCGTATCATTGCAATTGACCGGCCAGGCCCGGAAACTGGCAGACGAATTGGGCACTTCCGTCGAGACTCTCTTGTTGGGAGACAACATCGAAGAACAAGCCCGCCAGCTAATCGCTGCCGGAGCGGATAGGGTCTATCTGGGGAATGCGCCTGAATTGGAAGTTTATCAACCGGAGCTGTATACCGAAATCGTTGTTAAACTTGCCAGAGAACATCAGCCCGAAATCATTCTCATAGGTTCTACCGATATGGGTCGCGAACTGGCACCGCTGGTGGCTGCACGGTTGAAAACGGGGCTGACCGCCCATTGCATCGATTTTGTGCTTGACAATGAATTAATCCTGGAGCAGCGTATACCGGCTTACGGCGGTTTGCTTTCGATCATCTGTCCTGAAAGACGACCGCAGATGGCGACCGCAGCCAAAGGGGTTTTCCCGACACCTGAGCCGGACGATTCCCGTACCGGTGAGACAATCATGATTGATATTCCGACCGATCTACCCGGCCGTATTAAGACCCTGGAGGTCATCCGCGAAGAACCGGAAGGGGTGCCCCTTGAAACCGCAGCGACCATAGTGGCAGGAGGCGCCGGGGCAGGTGACGACGAAGGTTGGAACGAAATATCCGAATTGGCCGCAACCCTCAACGCCGCTTTAGGCTCTACACGGCCGGCTGTCGATGAAGGCTGGACAGAGTTGGAGACCATGATCGGGCAGAGCGGAAAGATGGTGAGTCCGGAGGTCTATATCGGTGTGGGGTTGTCGGGTGAGCAGCAGCACATGGTGGGTATCGTTGGTGCCCGGGTAATGATCGCGATTAACAATGATGCAAAATCACCGATATTTGAACAGGTGGATTACGGCGTTGTTGAAGACTGCCGGGAGTTTATTCCGGAATTGATTAAAAAGATAAAAGAATATCAGGAGAAACAGGTAACCTGTTGAATGAAAGATTCTGGGATTGGGTACTAGAAAAAAATAATGTGTTTATCTGGAAATCTCCTGGTGAATACGTCCGATAGTTATCTCACCACGAAAAACACCAAGATCACGAAGGCAGAATAGAATAAATTTAAAATCCCTTTTGGTGTCCTTCGTGCTCTTCGTGGTTGAAAAAGATTAGCCTAAACTTTCTGCATAAACGTAAAAAATAATTTTATAAGGAGGTTCTAATGGCAGATTTAAAAGAAGTCGAACAGGCATTGAATAATTACATCCGGCCGCTCACCTTTCCGCTGGCGATTAAAATGTTGAAATCCGAAGAAGAAATACCTGAAAAAACGCGTCGACCCTTTCAGCAAATGAAAAAAAAGGTCGCCATTTGCCAGGGAATCGGCATGGCCAGGAAATTGGGCTGGGCGGTGGCGATGGGCAAAGAGGACATGCAATGTTCGCTGGGGGCCGCGCCCTTTGGTTTTTTTAAAAATATTGAATTCTGGGATGAAGGCAACATAGCCGCGGGGATGTTTACCGCTTCAAAGGAAATCGGGAAAAAAGAAGAAGACCTTATCGATCGTTTTGAGCACGGGCAGTACAGCCATATCCTGGTTGCGCCTCTGAACCGTACCGCTTTTGAACCGGATCTTTTTATGGTGTACGGGAATCCGGCGCAAGTTATGAGACTCATCCAGGGTGCGCTTTACAACGTCGGGGGAGCGGTTTCTTCTTCATCCATGGGCAGGCTGGGTTGTGCGACAATTATTACGGCGATAACCAAAGATGAATGCCGTTATGTGGTTCCCGGCAACGGCGACCGGGTCTTCGGAATGACACAGGATTACGAAATGGCGTTTATGATCCCGGCGTCGAAGATGGACAACGTTTTAGACGGATTGGCCAAAACCCATAAAACCGGTGTGCGCTATCCGATCACCAGTTTTTTTAATTTTCAAGCCACATTTCCGCCATCCTATCAAGAACAGATGAAGATCTGGGAAGAGGAAGGAGAATTATAAATGGATGCCCTGACCGGAAAACAAAGAATTGGTGCGGCCTTTAAAAGGACGTTTGCCGATGAGAAACCTCAGATTGACCGGATTCCGTCATATCTCATCACCGGTCAGTGCAATACGCAGCTTATCGGTGTGTCCATCAAAGAATGGTTATTGGATCCTAAGGTTTTTGTAAAGGCTCAGGTGGAAGCCTACGAGCGTTTCAGGCCCGATATCCTTTTGATGATGTGGGATTTGCTTACGGATGTAGAGGCCATTGGCAATGAGCTCAAATATCCCGAGGACAGCCTTTGCATCACCACAAAAGCGGCCCTGGAAGACAAGGGTAAACTGAGCAGCCTGAAGCTTCCGGATCCGACCAAGGATGGACGCCTGCCCGGTTATCTGGAAGCTGCGGCCGAAACCAAAAAGATCGTTGCCGATGGGGTTGTCTCTGCGGTGATAGCGGGACCCTGGACAATCGCTATCGGTCTCAGGGGGGCTACTGAACTGATCAGGGATGCATTAAAAGATCCGGATTATGTTCATGAATTAATGCAATTTTGCACCCAGCAGTCGATCAATTTTGCGGAGGCCATCATTCCTCTGGGTGTGGGCCTCGGGTACTCCGAAGCCCCGGCATCCTGCAGCCTGATTTCACCCAAAATGTACCGCTCATTCGTCTTCCCCTATCACAAGCAGATTGTCGACCACTTCAAAGCCAAGAAGGTCGGTGTGGGACTTCACATCTGTGGATATGCCGACCCCATATTAGAAGACATGGTTAATACCGGTGTGACCAATATTAGTATCGATGCCCCGTCGGACCTGGCAAAAGCTGTAGCGGCCGCCCGGGGTAAGGCGGTCCTCATCGGTAATGTGGATACCAATCTGTTCTATACCGGCAGCAGGGATGAGATGAAGCAGGCGATCAAAAATTGCATTGATGCAGCCCCGTCGGACAGCGGGTTTATTCTATCGTCTGGCTGCGAGGTGCCGGCGATTGCACCGCCGGAAAAGATGGAATGGTTTTATGAACTGGTTGATGAGCTTGGTCAATTTAAATAGCGCTTATATTATTTTCATTTGGCGCTAAATCTTATTACGTAAAAAGGACTGAACCGTTTAAACCAGCGCTACCCGTATTTTTTAACTCACCTTCCCATTTTGTCACTGCCAATTGTTCGCTATAAATAACCGTATGGTACAAACCGGCGATACAGGCAATCATTTAAAAAATAATTCTTGGGATTGAAAGGAATGGTGATGCACCAATTTGATCGCGATATTTTGTTTAAGGCGGGCGAACCGTTTTCTTTCTCGGGACAGATTGCAGACAATTGGTCCATAAATGGGGTGCCCGATGGGGGTTATTTAATGGCTATTTTAACTAAAGCCATGATGCGGCATAGTGAAATGAAATCAACTCCCATCATCACCGCTAATTTTTTAAACCGCTGTGAGCCGGGAGACGCCAGCGTCACGATTGAAAAGATGGCCACTTCTAAACAATTTGATCGTTTTCAAGGCAGCTTAAGTCAAAAAGGAAAAGAAAAAATCAGGGCATTTGGCACATTTGCTATCGAAAACAAAGAGTGTCTGGTAGAAAGATGTGAATCTTCAGGACCCGAAATTGCTGAACTGGAAAAATGTGTAGCGGTGCCTGAGATTCCGAATTACACGCTTTTCGGCCAACTGGATCTTCGATTGGACCCTATCTGCACGGGTTGGATGTTGGGAAAATTGTCTGATACCTCAGAAATTAAAGGCTGGATAAAATTCAAAAACGATCGACCCTTTGATGTATTATCGATTCTGCTCATCGCCGATTCATTTCCTCCTGCAGTGATATCCAGCCAGGGAATGGTAGCGTGGGTTCCAACCATAGAATTATCTGTGAATGTTCGGAAGCTACCGACAACCGATTGGCTGAAATGCAGTTTTCGAACACGTTTCATCACCTGTGGACTATTAGAAGAAGATGGGGAAATTTGGGATCAAAAAGGTGAACTCATTGCAATTTCAAGGCAAATTGCGCAATATCGAGCACCTAGCACATAATAGTAAACATCTGCCCGGTACCGGACCATTTCTGCTTGACAACTTCGGATTACCGGCATATATTTAGCATATTAGCATATACTGATATACTATTATGGATAAAGTCGAAAAACTGGTTGAGTTATTCAAAGCCCTATCAGATCCAACACGATTAAGGTTGGTCAAGCTGTTAAACGATTGCCAACCGGGTGTTTGCAAGGGTGGGCCCTTATGCGTCAATGCGCTGGCACATCAACTCGGTGTGACCCAATCGGCTGTCTCGCAGCATTTGCGCATCCTGAGACAGGCGGGTTTGGTACGCGGCGCCCGGGAAGGCGCCTTTATGCACTATTCACTTGATCCGGATGGACTTGACAAATATAAGGTCGCACTTCGCGAAACGCTGGGCGAAGAATTTACCATAAGCTGAAGCCATTTTTTTTGACCTATAATATTAGTATATGCGAATATTCGTAAATGAACATATGAGAGGAGGTGAGACTATGTGTTGTACCACCGGCAGTCAGCAAGGATTTCAAAGATGGGGTCATCAAGATGTCTGTTTCTGCGGATGTGATGGTCCCCCGTATTCGAGACCGCGATTTATGACCAAAAAACAAAAAATCGCTGAACTGGAAAAGCATCTGGCGGATCTGCGAAACGAAGCCGAAGCTGTTGAAGAGCATATCGCCCGGATCAAAAAAGAAAAATAAATTGCAATCCAAAAAAAGAGAGGAGCAGTCGCTCCTCTCTATCAATGAATTGTTTTCAACCTGAATCTGATCCAGCGAGATTCTCGGAAACGGGCAATAGTGGTTTATAAAGAAAGATCGATATTACGCCGGCCAGGTACATGATCAATCCGAACAGCCCGGATGTTGCAAACATAGAGCTGTAGAAATCCCCCATACCGTCCTGGAGTAGCAGGGCAATCGTCATAGCCAGCGCGCTGTTGCGCAGGCCGGTCTCAAGCGAGATCGCCCGGGTCTGGTAATTGTCAATCCGAAACAACTTGGAGAAGAAAATACCGAAAAGCATACCCAGCATGGTCAGCGAGAAAATGGTCGTATAGAATTTAAATCCATAGCGGGCGGTGTCGGCAAAGGCATGCAGGTTGCTCAGCACACCGACGATGATCAGCACGAGCAGGGCGATAATCCCGAGCGCTGAAAAAAACGGGGTGGCTTTTTCCGCGAAAGCCTGCCATTTGCCCCGGATCCCCATACCGACAATCAGGGGAACAATCACGAGTATTAAAATGGTCTGGACAACGATCTTTAGCGGAATGTTAATTTCAGGCATATCGGCACAGTACAGAGCCAGCAAAAGCGGTGTAAAGACAATAGACATGGCCGTAGAAAAGGAGGTTAGTGAAATGGAAAGGGCCAGGTCACCTTTGGCATAATAGGTCATGAGGTTCGATGTGACGCCGCCGGGAATCGCCGTAATCAGAATCATTCCGACGAAGATAAACGGATACTGCTCATAAAAGCCCAGCAAACGCCCCAGGCACATGGCAAGGAAAGGCATAAAGCCGAACTGAAGTATTTGCCCGAGAATGATTCCGCGCGGTCTTGTGAAAACCAGTGCGAACTCCTGGGAGGTCAGGGTCATGCCCATTCCGACCATGACAAAAAACAGCATCAAAATGATACTGATCTTGAATAGGCGGTCGAGTTTCAGCTGCTCGGGCCGGGTGTTAAGTTTGGCGAATTTATGGATTTCTCCGTCGATGGTGGTATGCGCGGTTTT
>JASFIX010000140.1:0-8538 GCA_050122435.1 Desulfobacterales bacterium | reverse complement strand
AAGCTGGAAGCCGCTTAAAAAAACCTAACTTGGTAAGGTTTTTATAATAAACCAATAAGCGATTGCTGGATATATGAGTCAACTTTCTCAACTTGCCCAGCGGACTTCCAGAGAATGCTTCATCGCGATAGTGGTAAACTAAAGCTTTTGGGCACACGTACATCCCCCACTTTGTTTTTTTCAATCTAATGGATAAATCCAAATCCTCTGCATAGCTTTTGAGTCTGGCATCAAATAAATAATTTCCCACATTATTAAGTATGCCTCTTCTAAAACACATAGAATTGCCGGATACAAATTCAACGGGTATTATATCCGCATCAGTTTCCTGAGTAGAATAGGATGCATAACCAAGACGCGATAATTTGTAAAATCCCACGCATTTTTGAATTGCCGCATGTCGATTGGGGTGATCATTAGACGATATCATCAACATATTTGCCGAAACAATACCGGCCTGGGGATTATCTTCAAAGGCAACCAATATTTCTTCGAGGCAATTGAAGTGAACGACCACATCCTGATTCATTAATAAAATAACGTCAGCATTCACATGGGCTAAGGCTTTGTTATTACCACCAGCAAAACCAAGATTCTGAGAGAAATGCAGAACTTTAACCTGGGATCGGCCCTCATAATTTTTGACTGACGGAGTCGACCCGCCGTTATCCACCAGAATGACTTCATACCTTGACCTTGGAAGCGATTGTTTTTCAAGTGATTGGACACACTCCTTTATCCAACGTTCACCGTGATAAAAAAGAACGATTACGGATAGTTTTACTTTATTTTTCGTCATATTGTTTTGGTTCATAGTACGATCGCTAAAACAGCATTCGCTCCATATAAAACTCGGGTGGGGACTAATTCTTCCAGGTGGAAAGGTCTTTACCAGTCAATTTTTCCAGTTTACAGACATCTTCATAAAATTTTTTCCTGAGCGTTTTTGTAGTTTCCGGATTGATTGGCTGGGGTGATTTCCGGCCGACATTTCTAACCAGATGGGGTATTTTTTTAATCAGGTTTTTAGAAAAAACAAATTTAAAAGTTTTAAAAAACAAAGCCAGATCTTTCCAGAATGGAGGTATGTTTAAAATAGTTCCGGCCGGATTATGTACTTTGATTTCAGGAATAAAAGAATCGTCTACGCCCAAAAACTGGAAAGTATTTTTTACAACGCTTAAGGTTTCGCTGGCCAATTCTTCAAATAAAATAACTAAAACATTATTTTCTCCAAAGGTATCTAGATATCGCTTAACCTGATTGTAATACAGTCCCCTTTGATAATAATAATAATTCGCGTGCCAGCCGTAGCATTTTTTTCTGAAATTAGGATCCGCCCTTCTTGCCTCTTCTATTTCTAATGCTTTTTCGAAGCTTTTCACCATTTCACCTTCCCTGCGCAGCTGTTGGTTATAAAGAGAATAACTCATTGATGGCGGATCCCTCAATAAAATGATGATTTTTATTTTTCCGAGTTCTTTCTCGATCAGTTTTGGTGAGTCTATATCATACAAGTAGGCGGTAGATACTTCACCAACAGCAGATTGATTATGGGCTTTAGAAAAAATTTTATAATAGAGATGAGATGTTTTTACTCTATGTAAGGGGCTGAAAAAATCTCCAATAAAATAGGAAAGCTCTTTCCATTCAGGCATGAAAATATCAGGATGCTGCTTTAAATATTCATATAACGACGTGGTGCCAGATTTGACTGCTCCAACGATTAAAAAATTGGGTCTCATATGAAAAATTTGATTTAGTTTGACGAGAGACGTTTTCTATTAAAGGCAGCGCTCTAATATTTTGGCAACTTCGCCACAATATTGTTTTTTAGAGATCTGCTATTCAGAAAAGCGGAAATAGAGCAGATCTAAACAATGTTCTTACGGTGCTTAGAAATCACTGATATTTGACTGTCCCTTAGGGCTTTTTAGCCATCGCCATGTAATTCAAAGTATATTTTTTTTTCCGGTCGAGAAAATCAAAAGTGTTGAGTATTATAGGAAATACAACAACAAAAATTAAATATGAAATCATTTCAAAAGGAAAGAGTATCAAGCGCAACCATTTTTTTTGAATTTGCCAAAACAATGTTTTGGGAAATACAGTGAAGCGATTAGCGAGATAGCCAAAATATCCACAAATTGGTTTGAGCTCTATAATTTCGAATCCAGCATTTTCAAACAAATAAGTTAATCCGTAATTGGTGTAGCGAAAATAGTCATTGGGCGGCTGATGAACCCCGGCTCCCTGTGGAGCTGTCAAGCAAATAAATCCTCCGGGCTTTAGCGTTCTGAAAAGCTCATTTAGAACCTTCTGGGGCTCTCTAACATGTTCAAGGACCTGAATGCACAGCGTGCAGTCAAATATGCCTGATGAAAACGGAAGTTGGGTGAGATTTCCAATAACATCTAGGCTGGAATAATCCCAGTCCTCATCTCCCCATGCAGCATCTATGGCTATATATTGCCTATTTTTTACCAAACTTTTATGGCGTCCTTCACCAGCCCCGGCATCTAGAACGAGGCTATCATGGTTTGTTTGATTAACTGCAGATAGTACGAATTCATTGGTTCGGCCGGCAACAGGCTCTATTAATCGTTTTAAAAAATCAGGAAACAATTTTTCATACAATTTCAAATAAACACTCATTTTAAAACTGTATCACCTCCACCAGGTTTTAATAATTGTCTTCGCGAAATGAAACCCGTAATTCAGATCTTTTCCCTTTTTACTCTTCCCGAATTTTCTTTTCATAATGGATATCGGAACTTCTTTTACCCGGAGACCTTTTTTTACCGCCTCTATGATCAGCTCACTGGTATGATATTGATCTTCATATAAATCGATGCTTTTTATTTTTTCCATTTTAAAGGCTCTGAAACCGCTGGACGGATCCGTAATCCTTTTGCCCAATAGCGAGCTGATGATCGCGCTGAAAATATGAACGCCTGCGATCCGGATCGGATTATCTTTTTCCCGTGTTCCCAATATGCGTGAACCGATGACAACATCGAACTCGTTGTCTAAAATCGGAGCAACGAGCGCTTCAATATCCTCGGGCAGGTGTTGGCCGTCGGCATCCATGGTAACGCAAATCGCTGCGTCGGAATTTTTAAGGATGTCATATCCGAGACGCAGCGCTGCGCCTCCGCCACGATTGATAGGATTGGACACAACAAATTGATTGTATTCCTGGACGATTTGGCTGGTTCCATCATCACTTCCATCGTCCACCACGAGGACACCCAACTCGGCGTCCTTGATTTTAGCCGGTATCCTGGGAAGGAGATAGCCTAAGTTTTCAGCCTCATTAAAGGCCGGTATCACAATCATAATGGGCTTTAAATTTTTTGAAGTAGTTTCAATAAAACCCAATCCTAATTTTCTTACCAATTGATCGAATTGGAATCTGAAGTTTTCAATTTTTGATGCTGTATAAACAGCAATAAACATGAGAACCACGTTAGATATGATTAGAAGGGCCAGTATCCTGCCGTATTGATATTTTTGCAGTGCCAATAAGTCCCGCAAGAAATTTACAACATTAGGATTAATTGAAATAGCAATTAATGCAATATTCACAAATGAGAAAAAGGTAAAATTTAGTTTTTTCCATTTAGGGCCGCGATAAATAAGAAAAGTAGTTATTAATCCAACCAGCCCTATTATGAGTCCTGCAATACGTAAACCAGACATTTTCTTATTCCTACAATCTAAATTTTAAGTCATCTTGTTCGATTATTAGTTAATATTTAAACAAAATCAGTTAGACTCGCATTTATCCATCATACCCATTTCACATTTTGATAAATTTGGTTCGGTTTGATTTCGTTTTTGTACTTCAGAACGAATCCCATCATAGCGACTAGGACTTCTTTTGTTAAAAAATGGGGTTTTAAGCCCAGTTCGAGAAGCCCTGTGTGCCTGGGATTGTAATAATGCGCTTCAGCCTCTATGCGAGGATTTTCTGTATGCTCAATTTCTACGTCCAATCCGAGCAGACTGCCGGCATCTCTTACCTTTTGCGCCAGGTCATTGACGCTAAAGGTTTCCGTGAACTGGTTAAAAATGCGAAGTTCGCCCTGTTCGGCAGGCTTTTCGACCGACAGGCGAACACAATTCAAGGTGTCTTTGATGTTAAGGTAGCCCCGGGTTTGACCGCCTTTGCCGTAAACGGTAAGGGGGTGGCCGGCAACCGCCTGAACCACGAATCGATTCAGCACCGTGCCGAAGATTTCATCATAGTTAAAAAAGGGCAACAGCCGTTCATCACCTTCATTTTCGTCGGTAAAAAGCCCATAAACAGGCCCCTGCATGAGGTCTGTTACGCGCAAACCCCAGGTGCGCACATAGAACCATAAGAGATCGGTATCCATGATTTTGGTAGTATGATACAGGCTGCTGGCCTGCCGCGGATATAAAAAAGTGTGTTTTCGGCCTTTGTGTTCGACTTCCAGCCAGCCTTCCTCGATATCTATATTGGGAGTGCCGTATTCTCCCATGGTCCCCAGTTTAACGATGTGCGCATCCGGGCAGAATTCCCGCACCGCAAAAATAACGTTGGCAGTCACGGCTAAATTATTGTGCAGTGTCAATGTAGCCGCTTTTCGATTGAGCATGGAATAAGGCGCTGCCGGCTGTTCGGCATAGTGTATAACTGCCTGCGGGCTAAACTTTTCAAACACGTTGGCGACGAAATCCCACTCGTTCAGATCTCCAATATGGACATTGATGTGATGTCCCGAAACCGATTGCCATATAGCGGTGCGCTCAGGCAGATCCGGTACCTCAAATAATAAGTCGATATTTTCTTCCCGGCACAGCCGTCTCCGCAGGTAATTGTCCGCCACAGCGACTTCATGGCCGTGAGCGCTGAGATGCATGGTGGTGGGCCATCCCAGGTAGCCGTCTCCGCCCAATACCAGTATTCGCATTAACACTCCCGCTTACTCTGTAATTTCTATTAAAAACCTCGTCACCAATTTTTTGGAATAATGGAATAATGGAATAATGGTTAAAAACGAATAACTTAAATGATTCGAGGTTTAGCTTGAACATTATCTTTCCAATCCAATATTCCACTATTCCCTTATTCCATCATTCCAGCATCTAAGAGTTTGTTTTTTTTAAGAAACGCAGTCAGTTGGGTCTTTGAAAGGAAGGATTCCGTGCCGGAATGATACGCTTGGGACACCTCTTTTGATTTCAAATCCGGATATTCGAATGCAATATCTCGATAAATTTCCCTGAAGGCCGGTAGAACCACGAAATACCGTTCCAGTTCCCAGGAGCGTCTGGTTTCTTCCATATTTAACAGCTCTTCGTATAACTTTTCACCTGGCTGGTGGCCGACAATCTGGATTTCTATATCTTCTATCTTGTGGCCATAAGTCGGCGCCAATTCTTCCACCATGACCTCAGCCAGATCTTTTATTCGAATCGCCGGCATCTTGGTAACGAACACTTCCCCTCCCCGACACACAATCCCGGAATCGATTACCAGCCGGACCGCTTCTTCCATGCTCATAATAAATCGGGTCATTTCCGGATCGGTCAATGTGACCGGCCCGCCGCTACGAATCTGGTTGCGAAAAATGGGGATGACCGAGCCCCGGGAGCCCAAAACATTGCCAAACCGGGTCGAGGCAAAAATGGGGCCGTCGCCCCGCAGGTTGGTGTTGGCGGCTGTAATTAAGCGTTCGCCCATCAGTTTTGATGTTCCCATGACATTGGTCGGATTGACTGCTTTATCTGAACTGGTGAAAATAACCCGCTCAACTTTGTTTTCAATGGCCGCATATATGATGTTTTGGACGCCCAGGATATTGGTCTGCACCGCCTCAAAAGGGGATCGCTCACACTGAAGGACGTGTTTAAACGCCGCTGTATGAAACACCCAATCGATGCCCTTCATTTTGTCGTTTAGTCGGTCCCGATCGCGAATGTCGGCTAAAAAGAAATTTGCATGGCCGTATTCGGCAAACTGCTGTTCAAGGGCAAAAAGCTCACTTTCATTGTTATCAAGGGAAATAAGTTCATCCGGCTGATGCTGTTCCAGAAGCTGACAAATCAGTTCCCTGCCTACCGTTCCGCAGGCGCCGGTAACCAGAACACGTTTTTGTTTAAGATCCAATTGGGTTTCCTCATGTGTTAGTTATGATTTGATCAGATGCTTTTTGTCAGTTGGGTTGCCAAACAAAATTCCTTGTCTTTTAAGGTGCTGAAACTTAACATTTAAGTACTTATCAAGCAAATAAAATTTATGAATACCGCAATTTTAGGCTAACCGATAAGGTTATATGCCATGCTCGGGTAAAGCATCTTGACTTGGTATGCAAAAGTCTTTATCTATCACGCAATGGAATTTAGTTCGCTTCGCTCACCATTGGAGTAATGGAGAAATGGGGTGCTGGAGTATTGGGCTTAGCGGATAAAAACCAAATAATGTTACGCAGAAAGCTCAAGTGAGGCAACCATAACCACGAAGGTCACGAAGGACACGAAAGGATAAAATTAAATTTATGTTTTTCCCTTTGTGATCTTCGTGTTCTTCGTGGTGAGATAATATCAGACGTATCCCACTGGAGTTTCCCCGATAACCGCGAAAATAAACTGCATATGAAACAGAAATTACGAGATCTAATTTACAGTGCGGCCAAAAACGCTCATGAAAAAGGAGATTTACCATCGGCTGACATTCCTGCAATAGAAGTTGAAGAGCCTCGGGCTGACGCCCACGGTGATTTTTCAAGCAATATTGCCATGGTGATGGCATCCACTCAAAAAATGGCGCCGCGTAAAATTGCGGAAGCCATCATCGCTCATATTCAAGATCCGCAGGAATTGATTGCGAAGACTGAAATCGCCGGACCGGGATTTATTAATTTTTTTGTCAAACCTTCTGCCTGGCACCCGGTTTTACGTGAGATTCATGAAGCCGATACCGCCTACGGTACAACCGATATCGGTAAAGGTCAAAAATTTCAGGTCGAGTATGTCAGCTCCAATCCCACCGGACCGCTGCATGTCGGCCACGGCCGCGGTGCTGCCGTGGGTGACGCGGTGGCCAATATTCTTTCTTTTTGCGGCTATGATGTCCACAAAGAGTATTACATCAACGATTCGGGCCGCCAGATTAGGACCCTGGGCCAATCGGTTTTTCTGCGCTATCAGGAGCTGTGCGGCCAAAAAATCAAATTCCCGGATGAATGCTATCAGGGGGATTATATTCGTGATCTGGCTGCCGACATCAAAGCTCGCAAAGGCGATGCCCTTTCTAGTAAGCCGGAACAAGATGCCATTATGGAATGCGCGCGCTTTGCCGCCGGGAAAATTCTGGACGGCATTCGGGACGACTTAAAATTTTTTGGAGTGGAATTTGACTGCTGGTTCAGTGAGCAGAGCTTATATGATTCCGGCCGCGTGGATCAGATTCTCGATAATTTTCGCCAACAGCAAATTATTTACAAAAAAGACGGGGCCCTGTGGTTTAAAACCAGCGATTTCGGTGATGAAAAGGATCGGGTGGTGGTCAAAGCCAACGGAGAAACGACCTATTTTGCCTCCGACATCGCCTACCACCAGGACAAGTATGACCGCGGGTTTGAATGGGTGGTCGACGTCTGGGGAGCGGATCATCATGGCTACATTCCGCGGATGAAGGCCGCTATTGAAGCCTCCGGGCATCGGCGGGATCAGTTTGATGTCATTTTAGTGCAGCTGGTGAATTTGCTCAGAGCCGGGCAACCGATTGCCATGTCGACCCGGGCCGGTAAATTTGAAACCCTGCGAGAGGTTATCAACGAAGTGGGCCGGGACGCAGCGCGCTTTATCTTTTTGACCCGCCATTATGAAAGTGCCCTTGATTTTGATCTGGAAGTCGCTAAGCAGAAAACCAATGACAATCCGGTTTATTATGTACAATATGTGCATGCCCGCATCTCGAGCATCGTGCGCAAGGGCAACGAACGGGGGATCTGCGAGGTTTCCTGGGATGATCAGGCCGTGGCTCGCCTGAAAGCACCCGAGGAAATTGATTTGATTAAAGCCCTGGCGCGCTATCCGAATGTCCTGGCGGGCAGCGCCAGAAGCATGGAGCCGCATCGCGTAACCTATTATTTGATGGACCTTGCATCTGCCTTTCATACTTACTACAATAAGCACCGGGTTTTAGTTGATGACCCGCTGTTGCGCTGCGGCCGTCTCAATCTGGTTTTAGCGGTTCAAAAAGTAATCCGAAACGGTTTGACGCTTTTGGGCGTTTCTGCCCCTGACAAAATGTAAAACCGATGAGAAAAAAGAATAAACGCAAAGAGCCGGAATTTAAGAAACCCTTTATTGTCCTTTCGCGCCGCAAAATTGCAGGATGGGTTTTTTTGATTTTTTTTCTATGTGCCTGGATGTTCATACTGGGGATATTGGTCGGCAGAGGTACAGCCCCGGTCAAATTTGATATTGCTGCCCTTGAAAAAAAATTAGAAGCCTCTAAATAGGCTGAAGTAGGCGAGCAAACAAAAGCGCCGGCACCGAAGA
>JASFIX010000139.1:0-8559 GCA_050122435.1 Desulfobacterales bacterium | reverse complement strand
CGGTATCTGGTTTGCCGGTTGCCGGTTTAGCCGGTTGGGCCCGTTAAAATGAATACTGTCGAATTGTAATTCTTTTAACCGGCAAACGGGCTAACGGGCAACGGGCTCAACCCATTTAATGGAGATAGCTTCTTATTATGCGATGGTCTAGAATGTCAAGACGGCAAATAAAAGATTGCTAAAGACGATGGGTTTTGCTATTCGGGTGCCTAAAAAGTTTAACGGAGGGAGTACATGGCAAAAATACCGCCTGAAGAGGCCTATTCCTTTGATGATGTTTTGCTTATCCCTAATTATTCTGATGTGTTGCCCAAGGATGTCAAGGTCAGCACCCGGCTGACCCGGAATATTACACTGAACATACCGATTGTCAGTGCCGCCATGGACACCGTGACGGAAGCGGATACTGCCATCAGTATCGCTCGGGAAGGCGGTATGGGTTTTATCCACCGCAATATGAGTATCGAGAGCCAGGCCACAGAAGTAGACAAAGTCAAAAAATCCGAAAGCGGGATGATTGTCGATCCGGTGACGATACGCCCTGAGCAGAAAGTGAGCGAAGTGCTGAACTTGATGGAAAATTACCGCATTTCAGGCGTACCGGTGACCAAAGGCGACCAACTGTTGGGGATTGTTACCAACCGGGATTTGCGATTTGAAACCGATCTTGAAAAAAATGTTTCAGATGTGATGACCAAAGAAAATCTGGTAACGGTTACTGAGGGAATCTCTCTGGACGAATCCAAGCAACTGCTGCACCAGCACCGTATTGAGAAACTGCTGGTGGTCGATAATAAAGGCCGACTGACCGGCCTGATTACGATTAAAGACATAGAAAAGCTAAAAAAGTACCCCGAGGCATGTAAGGACCGGATGGGGCGGCTTCGAGTCGGTGCGGCGGTGGGGGTTGGCCCGGATATGGAAGAGCGCACCCAAGCCCTCTTAAAAGCAGGTGCAGACGTGGTTCTGATTGATACCTCCCACGGGCATACTGAAAATGTGATTGTCGCCGTGCAAACACTTAAAAGTAACCACGAAGATCTTGAGCTTATCGCCGGCAACGTGGGCACGGCCAAAGGCGCGGAAGACTTGATAAATGCAGGCGCCGAAGGAGTTAAAATCGGCATCGGCCCGGGCTCCATCTGCACCACTCGCATCGTTGCCGGAATCGGTGTGCCTCAATTTACGGCCATTATGAACTGTCGGTCTGTATCTGCTAAAACCGGTGTCCCCATGATTGCAGACGGCGGCATCCGGTTTTCGGGAGATATTACCAAAGCAATCGCTGCCGGCGCCCATGTGGTTATGATCGGGGGGCTGTTTGCCGGTACGGAGGAAACTCCGGGAGAACAGATTTTTTTTCAGGGCCGCAGTTATAAAGTATACCGTGGCATGGGGTCAATTGAAGCCATGAAAAAAGGTAGCAAAGACCGTTATTACCAAAGCGAAAAAGCCGATGAGGACAAACTGGTTCCGGAAGGCATTGTCGGCCGTGTACCTTACCGGGGATCTCTTTCCGGAACGCTTTTTCAAATGGTCGGTGGGTTAAAGGCCGGTATGGGATACCTTGGTTGCCGCACCCTGGATGAGCTTCGCGAAAAGGCCCGTTTTGTGAAAGTCAGCGCCGCCGGCATGCGTGAAAGTCACGTACATGACGTGATTATTACCAAGGAGGCACCCAATTATAGCCTCGAATAATTTCTAATTTCTGAAAAATTTTCTCGTTTGTGGTATAGTTAAAAACCTTGCCCTTTTACCCTCACATGTGATTGGCCTTTTAAAGCGTTAAGTTTTCGGTCGAAATTCAAACTTGAAACGAGTGATTTATGAACGAAGCCGTTCCTGATTTTGTCCATCTGCATGTTCACACCCAGTACAGTCTTTTAGACGGCGCCATCCGCATCGATGATCTTTTGCGACGTGCGGCTGAGTTTGATATGCAGGCCGCCACGGTTACCGACCATGGAACCTTGTTCGGCGCCGTAGAATTTTTTGAAAAGGCCAAAGCGGCAGGCATAAAGCCGATTATCGGCTGTGAGATTTATGTAGCGCCCAAGACCCGCTTTGATAAAACCCCGCTGGACAACAAAGAGCTTTCGCACCTCATTTTGCTGGTTAAAAATGCAGAAGGTTACCGCAATCTGTGCAAGCTGGCCACGGCTGCCCAACTTGAAGGCTTTTATTACAAACCTCGTATTGATAAAGAAATTCTCAAAGAATGCAGCCAGGGCTTGATCGGCCTGAGTGCCTGTCTGCACGGCGAGATCCCGCGTCGCATTCAACAGGGTCGCATCGAGCTGGCGGAAGAAGCGGCTAAAGGCTATCGGGACATTTTAGGTGAGAACAATTTTTTTCTGGAAGTGCAAAACAACGGCATCGAGGAGCAGGAACGAGTCAATCAGACACTGCTGGAAATCAGTCAACGACTATCCATTCCCCTGGTTGCAAGCAATGATTGTCATTATCTGGACAAAGAGCATGTCAGGGCCCATGATGTGTTGCTGTGCATTCAAACCGGCAAAACCATCCATGATAACCAGCGCCTTAAGTTTCGAACCGACCAGCTCTATTTTAAATCGAAAGCCGAAATGCATGCTGCGTTTAAAGATTATCCGGGAGCGCTCAGCAACACCGTCGACATTGCCGAACGCTGCAACATCGATTTTGATTTTAAAACGTATCACTTTCCCCGTTTCGCCGATGCGTCAGCTCTGAGCAGCGATGAATTGTTTACACGCAGAGTCAGGCAGGGATTTGAGAAGCGCATGCAGCGCCTGAAAGAAAAAAATTCGCAAATTGACGAAGTCCTCTATCACGAGCGCCTTGATTATGAAATCTCGGTCATACACGATATGGGGTTTTCGGGATATTTTTTAATCGTGGCTGACTTTATTCGTCACGCAAAAGAAAACAATGTGCCCGTCGGCCCCGGGCGAGGTTCGGCTGCCGGAAGCCTGGTTGCTTACAGCCTGGGAATTACCGATCTGGACCCCATCGCCCACGGATTGATTTTTGAGAGATTCCTGAATCCGGCGCGCAAGAGCATGCCTGATATTGATGTTGATTTTTGCATCGACGGCCGGGAAGATGTTTACAAATATGTGGTCGACAAATACGGCGGCGGCGATTACGTTGCCCAAATCATCACCTTCGGGAAGCTGAAAACGCGGGCGGTTATCCGGGATGTCGGGCGTGCACTGGATATTCCGCTGGCCGAAGTGGATGCCATTGCTAAAATGGTTCCCGATATCCTCAACATCAGTCTTGACGAAGCGCTGGAACGCGAGCCCCGCCTGGCCGAAATGGCCGGCCGAAAGCCCGAAGTCGATGAACTCATAAAAATTTGCCGGGTACTTGAGGGCCTCCCACGGCATGCATCGACCCACGCCGCCGGGGTGGTCATCGCCGACGAACCCCTGGTCAATTATATGCCGCTTTACCGTGGGAAAAAGGGTGAAGTGGTGACGCAGTACGATATGAAGATCGTTGAAAAAATCGGGCTGGTAAAGTTTGATTTTCTGGGTCTGCGCAACCTGACGGTGATCGCCAATACAATTTCCCTTATTGCCAGCCAGGGCCACACACCACCGGATCTCGATAATATTGAATTGACCGATGAAGACACCTATCGTCTCTTGTCCGCAGGCGACACCACCGGGGTTTTTCAGCTTGAAAGTTCCGGCATGAAAGATTTGCTGGTGCGGCTCAAACCGGAAACCTTTGACGATGTGATCGCACTGGTGGCGCTTTACCGGCCCGGGCCCATGGAAAGCGGCATGATTGACGATTACGTTGCCCGCAAGCACGGCCGAAAAAAGGTGGAGTATCTTTTACCGCAACTGGAACCGATTTTAAAAGAAACATACGGCGTGATCGTTTATCAGGAGCAGGTGATGAAAATTGCCAATGATCTCGCCAATTATTCTATGGCGGAAGCCGACGATCTGCGCAAGGCCATGGGGAAAAAAATACAGGCGATTATGGCCGAGCACCGGGAGCGGTTTGTGAGCGGAGCGGCCGAAAATAAGATTGCCGCCGAGCAGGCCGCACCCATATTCAGCCTGATGGAGAAATTCGGTGGATACGGGTTCAACAAATCCCACAGCGCGGCCTATGCGCTGATTGCCTATCAAACCGCATACCTCAAAGCGCACTATCCGGTCGAATTTATGGCCTCGCTGTTGACCAGCGAAATGCATTCCACCGATGGTGTCGTCAAATACATTGTGGAATGCCGCAGCCACGGCATTGACGTTATGCCACCGGATATCAATTACAGCGATAAAGCCTTTACCGTTTATCGCGATAAGATCCGATTTGGTTTGGTCGCCGTGAAAAATGTGGGTGAAGCCGCAATTGAAGCCATCATCGATGCTCGCGACGGCCAAAAATTTGAGTCTCTTTTTGGGTTTTGTGAGCGGGTCGATCTGAAAAAAGTAAATAAGCGCGTTATTGAGTCCCTGATCAAATGTGGCGCCTTTGATAGCACCGGCACCAGACGTTCACAGATGATGGCGGCTTTGGAAGATGCATTGGATTACGGGCAGCGTGTCCAAAAGGAGCGTCTGGATCCTCAGATCGGTTTGTTTGATGGTTCGGTAAATCCACAGGTCATCAATGCGCCGGTGCTACCCGACATCGAAGAGTGGTCGGAAAGACAGCGCCTCGCATATGAAAAAGAATCCCTGGGATTTTATGTAAGCGGGCATCCGTTAAAGCGTTATGAGGATCTAATCGATAAATTTACCAATGCCAATGCGGTTTCCATCAAAGAACTAAATAACGGCGCTGCCGTTCGAATCGGCGGACTGATTCGCGGCAACAAGATTATTAAAACCAGAAGGGGAGATCTGATGGCCTTTACAACCATCGAAGATCTCCACGGTGCGGTCGAGGCCACAGTGTTTTCACGGCTCTATACGAGTATCAGTGATCTGCTGGTTGAGGATAACCTTGTTTTTATTCAGGGGCAGGTACAAAAGGATGAGCAATCCGTAAAAATTCTGGCCGAAAAAGTCGTCGCCATGGATAAAGCCGAAGAAACCTGGACGGCCAGCATCCATTTTAATGTGGAGATCTCGCGAACCGACCGCGATGCACTTGAGCAACTTAGCGGAATCTTAAAGAAACATCCCGGCACATGCCGTGCTTACTTGCATTTGCACAGCCCTGAAAAGACCGATTCCATTATCGCTTTGCCGGACTCAATGCGACTAAAGGCCGGCGGTGCCCTGGTTCGGGAAGTGAATGAATTGCTGGGTTATAACGCCGTTGAAACCCTGTGCATGGCGGCAAAGACGGAGCCCAGGCGAAATAATTACCGTTCGTAGCGCTTTCGTAGCCCGATGTGATGTTTCATGGCCATGTTGTTAATTGATATAAGGTGCTCAAATGTTACGGTTTGAGCCCGTTGCCGGCCGAAGGTCCTCGTGAAACGGGATTTGCCCGTTTCCGGTTAAAAAAGAATCAGACATTTTTCCTTCTTAACCGGCTAAACCGGCTCAACGGGCATAACCGGCCAACCTGATCCTTTTAATCCAATACGTTCCGCAATTTTACGTTTGAAATTAGAGGGAATGATGACGGAATTAGACCTTACAGTTTATCCGATATTGCTGGCGGGCGGAAGCGGTACCCGCCTTTGGCCGGTTTCCAGAGAGCTGTATCCCAAACAGCTGGTGAAGTTCGTCGGTGAAGACTCCCTTTTACAGGGGACGATCAAGCGATTGTCACCGGTGCTAAATCCTGAAAATATCAAGGTTGTATGCGGTGAGCAGCATTTCCACGAAACTGCCAGGCAGATTGAAAATCTGGGTCATGCGCTGGAGGGGAAACTGATATGTGAACCCAGCGGCCGCAACACTGCGCCCGCGATTCTCCTGGCCGTGCTGAATATTCTGGCCATTGATCAGGATGCGGTTTTATGTATCTTTCCGGCCGATCATGTCATCCAGGACCTGGATAGCTTCCACGACAGACTCAAGGCGGCCGTTGCACTGGCCAGCGACGGACATATCGTCACCTTTGGAATTCAGCCCCATTATCCTGAAACGGGATACGGGTATGTGGAATGCGGTAAAAGTTTAGGCCATGGCGCCCGGGTGCTCAAACGCTTTGTTGAAAAGCCGGATCTGGCCACCGCTAAGAAATACATTAAAACCGGCAATTTTTTCTGGAACAGCGGAATGTTTGCCTTTAAGGCCTCGGTAATCCTTGCGGAATTCAAAACCCACCAGCCGGGGCTGCTTAAAAAAATGAAATCGATTTTTAAGGTGGATAAACCGATTGCCCGTAAAGATTATGACCAGCTCACCAATATATCCATCGATTACGCCATCATGGAAAGGACCGCAAAGGGAGTCGTGCTGCCTTCTGATTTCGGCTGGAGTGATATCGGCTCCTGGAAATCGCTGTATGATTTTCTTGAAAAAAATGCCGAAAACAATGTCTGCGAAGGTGACATCATTGCGCAGGATACCCGCAATTGCCTGATCTTGGGGCAAGATCGCCTGATCGCTGCCAATCGCTTGCGGGATATAGTTGTGGTTGAAACCGCGGATTCCGTTTTCATCTCCGATCTTGAACACAGCCGCGATGTGAAATCGATTGTTGATGAATTAAAAAAACAGCAGCGCCAAGAGTATCAGCATCATCACAGCGTTTATTACCCCTGGGGCATATCAAAGCGCCTCGAGCACAAAAATAACTATGCAGCAGCCAAGCTGACGGTGTATCCGCGTTCTTCACTCGAGCTGCCGGTAATGCCAAATACGGCCTATCATCTTTTTATTTTAGAAGGCCGGGCGAAGATTATCACGGGTTCTGAAGAGAAAATCCTGGGTTCAGGAGAAGCGATCACCTGCAGTGCAAAAGAGCAGGTCCGTATCGAAAACGCCGCCATAACCGAGCTTTCGCTGATCCAGGTCGAGCTTAAGAATCCAGGGGAAAAATAGCGCGCTAACCTAAAATAACCATTTCAGTGAAAAGGCCATCTAATATTATTTGGATGGCATTTTTTCTGGTTAAATTTGTTTAATTTAAGCTGTTATCTTTGTGGACAAGTGTCACAAATTCAAAAAAAGTGAAAAATAGCGATAGAGGCACAGAAGACAAAATTTCTGATAGGCTAATTTTTTGTATATTTGCCATTGTGTAATCCACAATCTGAAAATACTTGTGATATCCAAGGATATCTGTAAAATGACCAAAGTTTTGATACTCTCATTTCTATATTGCGACACGAAGTCGCGTATCTTGACTGTTCAGTGAAGGTATTAAGCCTTTCTGTCAATATGCCGAAGTCTGACTGCACAATCAATGCCAAGAGCACGATTTTATCGGTTTGACATTGCTGACTTTAATAAATATACGCAAAATTTAAGTCGGATGAATCAAAAAATAAGTTTGATTATTTGCTCAATAATTTTATTATCCTGAAAGAAAGGGTATTGTGGTAACGATTGTTTAAGTCTCATGTAGAAGGTCCGCTCCGCTAAATTAAGATAGTTCGTTATAAATTAATTCCAAACAAAAGAAGAAAAAGATGAATGAATTAAGAATTCTAGTAGTTGATGATGAGACAGTCAATTTGAATCTGTTAAAAGAAATGCTTGCTAACCAGGGATATACCTTTTCTTTCGCGACAAATGGTAAAAAAGCACTGGAAGTTGTTTCAGCTGCTGGTCCCGATCTGATTCTTCTCGATATAATGATGCCGGAAATGGATGGCTGGGAGGTGCTAAAAAGACTAAAAAAAGATGAACAGTATAGAGACATCCCGGTGATCGTGCAAACAGCGTTAGAATCGCCTGAAGATTTTGAACGTGGGCTTTCACTAGGGGCTTATTATTATATTACAAAACCGATAAGCCGTAGCATTCTCCTACCATTAGTGAGATCGGCCTTGGAAGAATATCGAAATATTCGGTTTCTGAAGGAAGAGCTGGAAAAAGCAGATGAAGTTGTAGCATTGACCGAAGAATGGCAACTGCGTTTTCGTACCCTGCAACAGGCTATATCTTTATCCAAATTGGCATCGAAAGTATGCCCTGATCCGGCGAAAGCCCTGGTCGGCATCATGGAACTTTTGACAAATGCGGTTGAACACGGGATAGCCAAAATCGGTTATGATGAGAAGAGCGAGTTGAACCTAAAGGGCCGTTGGGCAGATGAAGTTTTAAAACGACTGGATTTACCGGAAAACAGAAAAAAATTCGCGAAATTTTTGATTCGGCGTGATGACCGACGGATTACAATTCGGATTGAGGACCCTGGACCGGGATTCGAATGGAAAAACTATTTGGATTTTTCCATTGAGCGCGCAACCGACAGCCATGGCCGTGGGATTGCCATGGCAAATACGCTTAGTTTCGATTCACTGGAATACTCGGAGCAGGGAAATGTAGTTACCTGTACTATTGATTTTTAACTCCTCATACAATACGCCTTCAAAAGTTGCGATTACTTGTATGTTTCCCCGAACTATCCTAAAAATCTAAGCAACGTGTAAGAGTCTATATGCCAATAGTTTTTTATCCATTTTATCATCGCCATTATTAA
>JASFIX010000138.1:0-8559 GCA_050122435.1 Desulfobacterales bacterium | reverse complement strand
ACAATCGATCCATCTATAATTGAAAACTCGCCAACTGTCAGGTCCTTGATCGGCAGTCCTGCTTCTGCTGATGATTTAGGTGTTTTAGTTGTTTTTTCATCCCCTGATTTTTCTTTGGCAGCATCTGGCTGGACCCAGTTAACTTGCCCTTTTTTGTTTTTCACCAAGGTAATCTTGGGTTCATTTAAAATAAATCGCTTAACTTGAATATCTTTAGAAATCAGGGGCAGCAGTTTTACGCGGACATCGAAAGATTTGACAGTGACCAGCTCTTTTTCCGAAAATCCAGGCGTATTCCCCAAACGCAGATCAGAAAAAGAAATGCCAGCCCAGGGAAAAAGGGATAATTTCAGGTCATCACCCAGCGAAAAGGGGCGACCGGTGACCTCAGCTACTTTTTCCTCTAATTGTGGCTTGTAATCCCGAATGTCAATGAATGCCGGAGCGATTAACAATACGGCGATAACAAGCACGACAAGACTGGCACAAATAATCAATCCCCACTTGATGGCCTTGTTCATGGGTTGCCTCCTTTATCAGGGATAGCGAGAATTTAATTTTAGCTAACGTATTCACCATATTTCAGACTGTCAAGATTGCGCCGGACCATGGTGTACTTGGGGGAATCTCAATTTGAAATGCCCGGGTCAGTCCTTATATGATTCCTTATTAAAATTGTTACGGTAGCAGATACTTTCGTAACTTAACAACTGTGGTCTTCAGTCGCAAGGGGATTCTGCACTTGGTTTTTTGTTTTGTGCTGTTGACTTTTTTTACATTTATAATCAGAATAGCATCCCCGTGGAGCCGCTAAACGCATAAACCATAATTCGATTAATTTTAGCGGCTGGAATTTCAAACCGAGGAACCTAAATTATGAATCAGCAAGGGCACAGGTATTTGATGGAGAGCGATGAAGAATCTCTCCGGCTTGATCTGAAAACGGATACGGATGCGGTTGAAAAACAGGCGCTTTGGGCCGGGATTGAGCCGGGTATGCGCATTGCTGATTTGGGCTGTGGCTCTGGCAAAACCACCTTTGTACTGAACAAACTCGTTGGGTCTGCGGGTTCCACCGTCGGCATCGATATTTCACAGCAGCGGCTTGACTATGCTGGAAGTCATTATAGCCACGAGGGAATTGAATATATATGTAAGGATATCCGTGAACCTTTAGATGATATTGGATTGTTCGATTTTGTATGGTTACGGTTTGTTCTCGAATACTATCGCCGTGAGAGTTTTGATATCGTAAAAAATATTTCCAGGATCCTCAAGCCCGGCGGCGTTTTATGCCTGATTGATCTGGATTGCAACTGCCTGCGTCATTTCGGTTTTTCTGAACGGCTCGAAAAGTATCTAATTCATATTATGAAAATGATGGAAAATAAATTTAATTTCGATCCCTACGCCGGAATAAAGCTTTACTCCTTTCTTTATGATTTGGATTATCAGGACATCGAGGTCAATGTTACCCCACATAACCTGATTTACGGTGAATTAAAAGAAACTGATAATTTCAACTGGACAAAGAAGGTGCAAATGGCAGCCAAGGCTTCGGGGTGCCGATTCCAAGATTATGAAGACGGGTACGAAGGCTTTTTCAAAGAGTTTAGGGATTTTTTTAGCGACTTCAGAAGATTTACCTATACCCCATTAATTTCCTGCCGGGGTCGTAAACCCGAGGCGGGTTGAAATAGGCTCCGGTTTTCTTTATTAGAGAAATCGCAGAAGCCTATTGATATACTTGAAATACTGATCGGTGAACTGCATACTCAATGCCCATAAGTTATAGCATTTCTCATAAGCAATGGCCTGTTGATCGGCAAATGCAACAGGGTAAATAAGCACAGGCAAGTCTGTTTTTTTAAATCTTGTGGCCAATAGATCCAGTGTGGCTGTTAAAATCTTTGCCGAAAGCGCTTTTTGGTCGATAACAAACACCTTGATACAATTGGTCAGATCCGAAAGATTCAGGCCCAGGTCGGTTAGATTTACCACAAAAAGTGCCTTCAGCTGATCCTCTTGCCGCAGTGCAAAAAGCCGGCGGTCCCGTTGCAATTCAAGGCGTTTGTATTCTTCAGAAAGCGAATCAATACAATAATGGTTTGGTCTCAGATCGGCGGCATCCAGCATCAGACCGCTCGATACGTGCTGGTAATAATTTTCGAACTCCAAAAGGTCGATTCTTGAAGCCGGTTTAATCTGCCAGGATTCCGGCAGATGCTGCTCCCGGCCCAAATTACACTGATGGCGATAATAGGCAAACGTGTCGATTGAGCATCCTTTCGGATCATGGATCGAATTGGCAGCTCCGCCAAAGACGCGACTCGGGAATTTATTATCCGGTCGGTAATAGCAGATCAGATAATCCATATGGAGAGAATCAAGCTGGTGAGAATTATTGCCCATGCGGCCAATCTGATCTAGGACGATCAAACCCGCTTTGTTGAGAGCGGATTTACGGGCCGCGTGGTGATGGATCAACCAGGTTTTCGAATAATAGCGGAGCATGGCCATATGCCCCATGATGCGTCCGTTATCCTGGTAGATAAAATGTCGGGCAATGTTGGAGTCATTATTGTAAAGCTTTTCGTAAGTCGCTTTGATCTGTTGTTTGTTTTTCTGAATATGCTTATACTTATCCGGATAAATGAAGCCCGTTTCAAAGAAAAAATTCCAGAGATCATCGAGGTTCACGCGATTGCAAAAGTATGATTTGCCATTATTGGTTTGCTGCAGGATGGAGATCAGTTTGACATGGTCTTCAATATTAATGTCCAACAAGGCCACACCGCATTTCACCCAATTGCCTTCTTTTTTAGCCTCGATGTTTTTGCGGTAAACCACTTGAGCGCGGCATTTGATTTTAAAACTGTTGGCAAAGCTCAACTCCAGAGCAGGTAGAATCATCCCCGGCAAAAGAACAGAATTATTTTGATTTTCTTCTACCGCAAATCCCGATCCTGATAAATCCACGACTTTAAGATCAAACATCTTATTGGTAAACGGATGCCGGAAGAGAACATCCGGAGACGGTGTCAAATGATATCGCTGACTGCGGAACTCTTTATGTTTAAAACGCTGAATTTCAAAGACGAGTGGCTTTAAAATATAAACACGGGTTTTCCTGCCGGCGCTTTGCCGAATGATTTGGCACTCACCGGAATAATAGGTTTCCTTTTGGCCCGATAGAATTAGGTTGACCGGCGCTTCCGAATTAATCCATTCAAACGTTTGGGGTGGAGCAGATTTAAGTTCGATTTTGAGTGAGCAGGCATTAAAATCCACCAGCGCGCCGGAAAACAGGGTGCTATTTTGAATTAATTGGGCTTTTATATTCTGGCAGCCATAGCGAATTACCTTTCGCGAACTAATTTCACAGCCATAATCCGGTAACCGCAGACAGATGACTTCTTTATTCATCCGTATCAATTCAGGTTCTACCTGAATCAGGTTCTCATTGTCCGGGATCAAAATATTTTGGAATTCGTAAAGATCGAGTACCTGCAGACTTTCCTTAGATTTTTCCCAAACGCAATTCAGTGTGTCCCCGAGGCAGGGTTGCGGTCTGGCCGTTAACGTGAGGCGGGTGTTGTTGTAATTGCGGTGTTTAAAATTGATCAGGAGGGTGCTGTCTTGAAAGTTAATGAAGTTAAGTTTATTAATCAGTTGATCTTTATTGACGGGTTTCGGGTCTTCCAGGCCCTTGTCTTCAGTGATTCTATGGGAAACCTCATAGATGTCGGTTTTTTCGGTTACACCGACTTGAGCATCGACATCGGGTTGATCTGCGGTTCGGTTCTTCCGGGAATCGCTGACTTCAATAAGCGGCTCGATGGGTTGTGGCTTTTTTTTGGAGGGTTCCATTTTCTCCATCACGCTCACTATAGAAAAATCGTGTATGGGACATCGTCGGATCCGGTTTGTGGCGCACTGTTCGTCACCAAGTATATCCAACCGGGCGCTAGCTATTAGCTCACTTACATCGATTAACTTCTAACTTCAAATTACTAGTGAGCCCTGTAACACATTAATGTATGGCACACAACAAGATTTTTTGAAAAACAACAATTATTTTTTTGAATTTCATTTAGTTATTGGTGGTTGACTATTAAAAATAATGTTAACTATAGCGGGAAAAATAAGAATGTAAAGAACAAAATGATTACTTGATGCAGTCATAAGGAAGAGCTACCATATGTTGTGTTTTTTTGCTGAATCACTCAAAATGGCGGTCGATTTTTTTAACCTAGTGGTTGCGATTTTTAAAGCGAGGTTTTATATTTTGCGATATATGATTGGGCTGCCAATTCCCGTTAGCTATAAATTACCGAGAAGGTGAAAGGAATCAATTGTTATGGGTAATCAGATAAGAACCACCATATTGCTGGCCGTGATGACGGCATTGATTATATGGATTGGCCAGCTATTCGGCGGTCGACAGGGTATGATCATCGCACTTCTGCTGGCCGCCGGTATGAACTTTTTTAGTTACTGGTATTCGGACAAAATCGTATTAAGAATGTATCATGCCCAGGAAGTCAGCCCGCAGCAAGCCCCGGAGCTTTATGAAATGGTCCAAACGCTTTCGCACAATGCCGGTCTTCCAATGCCGAAGTTATATATAATTCCCAAAGAAGCGCCGAACGCTTTTGCCACCGGCCGCAACCCTGAACATGCCGTAGTGGCGGTTACCCAGGGATTGCTTAATATAATGGATCGAGATGAGGTGGCCGGAGTGCTGGCTCACGAGTTGGCGCATGTGAAAAACCGCGATATTTTAATTGGCAGCATCGCAGCAACCATGGCCGGGGCCATCATGGTCCTGGCGAGCATGGCGCGCTGGTCGGCTATTTTCGGCGGCGGCGGTAGTAGTGACGACGAAGGCGGAGGTGGAGCCATTGGTCTGATCGCGATGTCAATTTTGGCGCCATTTGCGGCCATGATTATACAGATGGCCATATCCCGTTCGCGAGAATATTTAGCGGATTCGACCGGTGCAGGTTTTGCGAAAACACCGGAAGGATTGGCCCGGGCGCTTGATAAACTTGGTCGCTATTCGAAAAAGCTGCCGATGAATGCCAATCCATCGACGGCCCATATGTTTATCGTGAATCCGTTGTCGGGCCGAAGTTTAATGAGTTTATTTTCAACCCACCCACCGCTCGAAGAGCGCATTGCACGTTTACGGGGAAATTCCAAGCCGTCGAGTCCGGTTTCGAAATCCGATGAAGACTCCCGAGAGGCCAGGGCCAGGGCGATGTGGGATCGGCTTTCAGAGTGATAGGGGGGGCTTGCTTTTACATTTCACCGCAGAGACGCAGAGCACGCAGAGTTTTTTTTCTTGTTCTGATTTCCTGAGAGGAGAAATCAGAACAAACAACCTGCCTGCGGTGGGAGATCTAATTGCCGCAGCAGGCGGCGGCATTCTTGCCTTTGATCCAGGTCTGAATAATATAGGAGGCGCATCCGACCCCCGGGGTCACGGCGATCGCTTCGGTCGGGCAGTTTTTGGCACAGGCACCGCACTCCATACACCCGTCTAAATCATCAATCCGGGCTTTTTTGCTGTTAAGTGAAAAAACCCCATGGGGGCATATGGTTTCACACATGCCGCAACCCACACAGGATTCATCGTCCAGTCTTAGCGTTGTCACTCCGGGAAGGTATCTGAAATTTTCCATTTGCAAATCCTAAATGAAACGAGCCAAGATAATTGATATATTACCACGAAGGCCACGAAGAACACGAAGTTCAAAAAAAGTCTTGAAAGCAATTTTGTGAAGGTCACGCTTTATGTTCTTCGTGTACTTCGTGGTGATAAAATCAAGTCACACCAAGTACGAAAAAACATTGAACCCGCCTAACTTACGAAGGCGGATGCGACCCATGCGACCAACGCCAGTAACAGGGCCGCGGCCTGCAGCGGTATGGCTTTCCGCATTTCTTTTTCGACCCCTGAAGGCGAAGTAAAAGGCGTTGATCCGGTAAAATTCATCGCCAGGTATGAACTGACGGCCGTTGTCCAAAGTATCAGCGCCAAAGCACCTAAAAGCTGCAAATCGCTGCGAAACAACGCGACAATTCCGGCTGCGCTCAAAACCCCGATTATGGCCCCTTTCAGCGCAAAGGACCGACCCGGTATCCAGGGTAAAAGCGTTGGAGTAGCGACCGCCCCTGCCAGAATTCCGGCTGCATAGGCGGCTGCCAGCATGACTCCCCTGAGCCAGGCGGCTGAAAAAGAAAAAACATGGATCCCGATTCCGGAGATCAGAAATGCCGCCAGAAGAACCCACAACGACGGTTTTGGCAAGTGGGCCAGTTCCACCGGTGTGAGGATGACGCGCTCGGCGGTATTGAAAGTGACCTTCCGCATGGAGGGTTCAGCTTTATAACCGTTGTTTAAGAAGCTCGGAAGATCTTGGCAGCGCACCGGCCCGTAAATTACCTCAAAACCACTTTGTTTTTTGACCTCATGCGCGGCCACACCTGTTGCCGCCAGTTGCGGTAGAATCAGCTGGCAATGGTTTACTACTTTTTTAACTTCCGAGCGCATTACCCGGTGAACCACCTCTGCAGTTGAAAACAAATTTTTCCCGGCCGCGCACCATACATTGATTCCGCGGGTGTCCAGAACCAGAATCCAGGCATTTATAGATGTGAGCGCCTTGCGTAAATGATCAAAGGTCAGCTTATAGTTTGCGGTGACCAAAACCGGTGCTTGGGAATCCGGCGTTCCGACACAATAAAGTCCTGGCGCAATTTTATATTCGCTGCGTTTAATTCCCAAACGCGCTCTGATGGTACCTGCATAATCCGGCCATTGAGGGGTAGTTTTTATGCGCGGTACCGGCCCGGCCGGCGTCTGGATGAATTCCTCTACGAAATCAAGCAAGGCAAAGCCCGGTTTCTCAAACTGGCTGCTAGGCGGTCCTGGGGGTGTCCCACAACAGACCTCATCCAGTTGAGAATTCTTGGTTATTGGCGTGGCAGCAATTTGGATCCCCATCGGTTGCCCGTTCTGCTGTTCACAGCACTTTGAATTTTGCGGAAATTTTCCGTTCATTTCATGGTTCGCTGGTTCAGGTTTATCGTAAATATACGATATACAATCTGGGTTCGGAGGTCAAGTCAAATGTATAATCCAGGGATAGCTATTTGGGATGAGGCAAACGGAATTAAGTTTTCGTTGATTTTTCACAGTGACAGGATTTTTGGCTGAGGCATACACTGCAGCGGTCATCGCTGCAAAGCTGACATGAATAGCAGTCCTTACAGGAATGTTTTTGAGCCCCTTCTTTTGGCGGGTCGGGGACATAAACTTTTCCTTTTAATCCGCGAATAGTCGTAAATGGCATCGCCTACCTCTTGGCCGGTTCAAATTTAAAAATGAAAATCCTGAGATTCTTCAGCCTAACATAAGAATGGATTCGGCCGATTCAACCGGTCGGCTCATTATAGAATTGAACCGGATGAAAGCGCTTCGAGACAGGACGGTTTTTTACCAAATAGTCATAGCTGGTCAAATAGTTAATTGGTTGATTGGTTAACTGGTCAAAAAGAATAATATTCGATCACCATTTAACGATTCAACGATTCAACCATTTAACTAAAACCAGACTATTTGACGCGCGAGCAACCTTGGCTGTTGAAATGCTTATATCTGACCTGTTGAGAGTTGATATACAGATAACCCTTGGATTTCGCGGGTTTTGGCTTGGTAATTAGTTGCTCAATCTCATCTCCAAAAAAACTTTTCATAATCGCTGATAACTGATTTCGCAGAACAGAATAGGAGTAGTGTTGAGCGGCAATCGCATAATTATTGCCCACCATTTTCTTTCTTCGCTTGGAAGATTCCAGAATGTCCACAACACGTTGCACTGCTTTTTTCGAAAGAAAGCCATCCATGACAGCCAGGTCAAACCCAAGTGGCTCAATATCCCGCACGAAGGTGGCATAGCGATTGATCAGAATCGGTTTCTTGAAGTAAATCGCTTCTATAAAAGCGTTACCGAAACCTTCATAAAGGCTGGGAAAGGTAATGAAATCCGCGTAAGGATAAACATCCCACAGAGAATATTGGCTGCCTTTTTTTCCGTTTCCATTCCACGGATCTGTAATGTGAATCGAGACCAGGCGCAAATCCACGCTATGTTCGCATGCGTATTCCTTCAGCCATTCCGCATATTCAAATCCTTCATCGCCGGCTTCGTGAGATATGACTAGTTTATTTTTCTTGTTTTTAAGTTCCTTGACCAGTTCAATGGCGAATTCGATGCCTTTGCGCTGAACAATACGGGTGGGCTGCAAAATCATTCTGTCGTCCGGCTCCAGGCCGATGGATTGGCGAAAGATTTCCGTTCGTTTTTTACTCACTCTGGGGGGATTTTCAAAATCCAAGACATTTGGAATAATTGTCGAGGCAATACCGGTGCGCAGGGCCAGCTGTTCCTGGGCGGCTGAATTAATAACGACATGTCGAATATTATTCAGATTGGGTGGAAATGCCATTTGAATATAATCGTTGACGGCATTGACTGAAAATCGGACCCT
>JASFIX010000137.1:0-8605 GCA_050122435.1 Desulfobacterales bacterium | reverse complement strand
GAGTACGATATTTCAATCTGCAATCCGCAATCTAAAATCCGCAATTAATTTTGCTCGATCACTCCAAAATAGCCCAACCTAAATACAGGATTATTTTATTGTGGCATTAAGGTGTTTGACCTGTTGTTTTGGGCGGGTACAGAGGTGAATTTTGACAATACTGGTTCGGCTAAAAAAAACCATAGCGGATGCGATTTTGATGGTGTTAAGATATGTGAGAGATGCAACCGGTGAGGAACCCACCCAGGAAGAGATCGCAAATGCCCTCAAAAGCTATTTTATAATGAATGAAATTGGCAATCAGATTAAATTTCAACGAAAAAAACAGAATATACCGGAACCACCCCAGACCGCCTCACAGGAACCCTCTTGGACCTTAAATCTGCTGACGGGGCCCTCTAAAAACAGTTTGGCCAGAGTCGGTCTTTTTTACCAAGACGTGCACGACGCCATCACTGCGGTCCGGCGTTTTGTGAAAGATGCCACTGGAAACGAGCCCAGTGCGGCCGAAATCGCCCAAAGCCTCAAGAGTACCTTTATCATTAGTGAAATTAAAAACCAAATCGACTGGCAGCGCCATGACCAGGAGAAAAATACAAAGCCTGTATCCCTAACGAAATAAGCTAGTTCAAACTTAAATTGCGCTGATCCCGCCAGGTTTTTTCTCAACCATTCCTTAAATAAAGCCGATAGATAATTAAACGGTATAATATGGGCTGCACCAAACGGCCAAAATGTGCATACATGCCCGGCGCCGGAGGAATCACTACGATGAAAACCAAAAAAATTGTCCTGGTCATCTTTATTTGCATTTTTGCTCTCGGAATTTCCTCAGCTGAAATTTACAAATGGATTGATGAAAATGGGATCACTCACTATTCAGATTCTCCAACCGAGAATATACCAGAAACCACTGAAACTGAAACTGATGAAATTCAATCTGCTGACCCGGCCCCTGTCAATACCGCCCCATTGCCCGATGAAACCCAGAAGGGCGCCCCGGATTCTGACATTTTTGATATCCTGGATGAAACTCAAGAAGAAGTCGCCGAAGATACCCCAACCGTGGAGATTTTTGAAACCAGCTGGTGCGGATATTGTAAGAAAGCCAAAGATTTTTTCCGCTCAAGGGGAATCGACTTTGTTACCTATGATATCGATCGAGATCAGCAGGCCCGCAGCCGCATGCAATCATTAACAAGCCGGATGGCAGTGCCCTTTGTGGTGATTAATGGCCAGGGGATTCCCGGTTACAATGTAGCGGCCTATAAACAAGCATTGCAAAACTAGAACCCACTGATTAGGCACCGGATTCTAATCAGCCTCCATGTTTGAATAACCGCTTTGCTTCATTAAGCTAGAACCTGTCTCAAAAATCGCAGATCATGCCCAAGGCAAGGCGCAAGCCGATCCGCCGTCGCCCTCCAAAAAGCTACGGGCTATGGCGGGACAAGTCGAAAAAGTCGTTGTTCTCAGCATACATGAAAGTATGTGAGCATTTTAAAAAGGTTTGCAATACCGCCATTGGGTATTGGATGCATTTTTGAGATAGATTTTGATATTTCCCCAACTCCTAACTGCACAATTCGATTGCATCAAATCAAGATGAAGGGTACCCTATCTGAATCCAATATGCTCATGGACCATGTACATGCGCATTTGGACAAAGTTATTTTCATTCGGTCATTCTTTTAGAAAAGAGATGCCACAAGATTGATTTTAGTGCACCGTCAGAGGATAAAATGCGATGGGTACCACCATTTGACAACCTCTCGAATTCCGCTCGAAAGCGAGTCATCGTCATAACCCTTGTGATGAGCGCCATCCTCTTAGTTGCTTTACGCACTCTGGATACCCCGCTGAGAAACAACACGGCACCCAGAGGAATTGTCTCCTTTGAGCTGGCCCAAAACAACAATGCTTCTAAGCAAATATTGGAGTCATGGAGCGCTGAAGCCAAAGTAAACGCGGCTCTCAGCCTGGGCCTGGACTTTCTTTTTCTAATCGTTTATGCCTTTTTCATATCTTTTTCATGTATACAGGTTGGCGCTGCCCTTAAGGACGATCATTCAATCTTTCTTAGCGTTGCAGTTATTCTGGCATGGGCTCAATTTTTAGCGGCCATCTTAGATGCAATTGAAAATTTGGCTTTAATTCAGCTGTTGCTGAATTCATCCCGCAAGTGGCTGCCCTATCTGGCGCATTGGTGTGCAATTGTGAAATTCAGCATCGTGGCCGCCGGTTTAATTTTTATTTTGGGAGGGATGCTGGTAATGGGGCTAAAAAAAATATTGAAACAATCACGATGAATCCAGCATTAGAAAAGGAGAAGGAATATGATCAATCATGTTATGCTGATGAAATTTAAGCCCGATGTCAACGATGATGCCATCGCTGATCTCGAAAAAAGCCTGGATGATCTACCCAATAAGATTCTTGAGATTCAAGCCTACGAATTTGGGCGTGACCGGGTCCATTCTGAAAAATCATATGACTTCGCGCTGGTTTCTCTTTTTGCCAACCTGGAAGCTGTGAAACGCTATCAGGAACACCCGGCACATTTAAAGGTCCTGCAAAAAATAACAAGGCTGACTGACAACATTATTGTTGTCGATTTTGAAGGAACCGATGCAGGCGATATAAAAAAGGACGAAGAAGGCGCCATAATGAGCCGTTTCAATCGGGCTTAATCCTCCTATATTTGTGCCATATGGCAAAATATAGTATTTCTCTGATAAATTAAACTTTAAAGAAAAAAGAAAAAATATGGGGAAGATATTATCCAGGTTGCAGGGTGGTGATCGAAGATCCATTGGAAATGTGGGCGAAGTGGTTGCCGCCGTTCGAAAAAAGCCGGATTTATTTAAAGACCTGGTCGCCGGTCTGTTTGAAAAAGATCCGGTTGTACGCATGCGAGCTGCAGACGCCATGGAAAAAATATCTTTGGAAAAGCCGGAGTCATTACAGCCATTTAAAACCGAACTCATTCGCCTCGCGCAACAAACACAACAGCAGGAACTTCGCTGGCACATGGCACAGATGATTCCACGATTAAAATTAAAACCTAAAGACGAAACGACTGTAACGGATATTTTTTTTGACTACCTGAACGATAACAGCAAAATCGTAGTCACATTTGCCATGCAGGCCCTAACGGATTTAGCACTAAAAAAAGGGGCTGCATCCGCCCGTGTGATCCGGGCCATAGAAGAATTAACCCGAACCGGCAGTCCTGCAATTCAATCCCGGGGAAAAAAATTGCTCCCCAAATTAAAAAAACTTTCGCAAAAGGAGTAAACATGAATAATGAGCAAGTTGAAGACCAATGGGTGTGGGTGGTTGTCCAGGATCCCGGTAAAGACGAGCAGTTCTTGGGGCAGCATAATGAGCAGGAAAATATTTCATTTATTCCCGCTTTTCATTCCAAAGAAGAGGCGCAACAATGTTTGCTGGACATGCCCCGCCAGAAAGGCCGCAAATATGAGGTGCAGGCCATCTTATTTGATGAACTCAAAAAAGATGCAGCAGCCGGCGGCTTTATGATTTTTCTGTTGAACGAAAACGGGGAAGTCCTTGAAAAAATTAAACCTTAAAAGGCTCGGAGGCTAGGAAGCTGGGAGGCCGTAAAGTTGCGCACTTCAGAGCCTTCGGGCATTCCAGCTTCCCAGCTTTCAAGCCTACTGACTATGAGCTATGAGCTGTGAGCTATGAACTATGAACTTTTGACGGTTAGCTATATATTGATTGCGGCCAGAAACCCCCCGTGAATGGCTTCATTTAATTTCCCCACACGGACACCATCGCCCACCGCTGCAAATGGATAACCCATTTTTTTTACCTGGGCTGACATGCCCGCAACAGATTGAGAACCCGAAGCCAGGATGACATTGTCAAATTGCCGCTGTTCTTCCTGGCCGTCTTTTTGGAATTTTACAATGCCATCACGTATTGATGTTACCTTAGCCCCCGTCTTTACAGAAATTTTATAGCGTTTTAGATTGTCGAACAGGATCCATCGGGTCGATTTTCCGACATCCTGACCGATTCTGGGCAACATTTCAAAAACGGTGACGTTTGAGGATCCCTGAAACATCAACTCCCGCAATCGCTCAGGACTTGCCGCTTCGTAGGTAAATAAAAAATGAAGGGTTTCAGGCGTTATGGTGCCTTTGGCCGCAATAAACACAGCCGTTTCCAGACCCACCGAACCGCCGCCAATGACCGCAACCGATTTGCCCAGCACCGGATTGCTCTTTAAAACCTGCCAGGCAGAATAAACACAGGGATCATCATAACCATCGATTTGCGGCAGCAAGGGTTGGGCTCCTTCTGCCAGGATGATGTAATCCGGATCTTGCTTCTTGATAACTTCGGAATCCACGGCGGTGTTCAGATGCAACGGAATCTGGTGCTTGTCTATCTGGGCCCGATAATACCGGATAAATTCTAAAATCTCCTGCTTATGAGGCGGTGCACCGGCGATCCACAGTTGCCCGCCGATATCAGAATCTTTCTCGTAAATTTCCACCTGGTGGCCACGCATCGCTGCCGTAACGGCAGCTTCAAGACCACCTGCTCCGGCCCCCACGATCATGACCTTTTTGGGATTATCGGTTTTTGACAATTGGCGTTGGCCCTCAAAGCCGGCCCGGGCATTACCGACACAGAACACAGCCCGCCCGCTAAAGATCTCATCCGTGCAACCCTGGGAACAGCCTATACAAGGACGGATTTCATTTACCCTTCCTTCCAACGCCTTGCGGGGCCATTCGGGATCGGCAATCAGTACCCGACCTAGATTGACCATATCGGCATAACCATCTTTGATAATGGTTTCAGCGCTGTCCGGGTCTGAGATGCGATTGGATGCCATGATCGGAACCGATACTGCTTTTTTAATGTTGAGGGATAAAAATGCAAAGGCCGCCCGGGGCAGGTGCATGGGCAACTGCGGTACGCGCGATTCATGCCAGCCGCCGGTCACATTAATCGCATCCACCCCGGCCTGCTCATAGATTTTAGCAAATTCAGGGGTCTCCGTATCGGTATTGCTGTCGCGCACAAAATCATTTCCCGCCATACGAATCGTCAATGGGTATTCCGGACCCAGACGCTTGCGGGTTCTTTCGATCAATTCTCTGGGAAACCGCACCCGGTTTTCAAAGCTGCCGCCATAATCATCGGAGCGTGTGTTGGTTCGCGGGGAGAGAAACTGGGTTATCAAATAGCCCGCTGAAGCTATAATTTCGATGCCGTCAAAACCTGCTACCTGTGCCCTTTCTGCCGCCCGGGTAAAATTTTCTTGCACCTGATGAATATCTTCCAGGGTCATCTCACGCGGTGTCGTTTGTGAATAGCGCGAGTAGACTGCTGAAGGTGCAATCGGTTGCTGGCCATCAATATACATCGGGTGCGAATACGCACCTGCGTGAAACAGCTGAACCCAGGCCCGAGCCCCTCCATCCTTGATGATGCGGGTAAGTTTTTTAAAATCGGGAATGGCGTCATCATTCGTCAGGGATAAAGCGATGGCCCCCGAGCCAATAAAGTCAACGCCCACCGGGCCGACCGTCACCAGTCCTGCACCGCCGTTGGCCCTTTCCTTAAAATAGTTAAAATAGCGGTCATTGAGTTTTCCGTTTTTTGAATACAGCAGGCCCAACGAAGGATAAGCGATTCGGTTTTTTATCTCCAGGGCATTAATCCGAATTGGGCTGAACAAATTGTGATACATGTAATTCTCCTCATTTCAGATTGCGCAATTAATTTTACTCCATAATTATTCGAAAACGAGCTAGCGGGCTTATAACATTCGTTCTCCGAAATTACAATCATCTGCTCATTCGGCCAGTTGCTGTCACCGCGCTTCAGGCGGGCTGGGTACCGCAAAATATATTGAGGTTTGAGCGGGTTTGTACTAACATAATATCTAATAATGCAGCCCAAATATATGTATTAGATGGTCAGGGCAATAAAAATTATAACCGAGGTTAAGAAGGATGCCTGAAGATCACGGAAATGATAAAGAGATGGACAACCCATCTGAAACGGATGCCGGGGCTTCTCCTGAAGAAGATATTCAGGAAAAAAATCCGTCCAAAGAAAACGTCGAAAATGCCGAAGAACAAGACAGCGACTTCTCAGCAGCAAGCCCCCAGGATGAATTGGCCGATCAAAAAAATCCCCGGATTAAAGAGCAACCTGAATCCCCAACTGCCGCGGAGAAGGTATCTGAAGAGATGCAGACGGTGGAAGACTTTGATTTGAATCTGCTTCTGGATATTCCGCTGGAAATAACAATTGAGCTGGGAAGAGCCAGCATTCCCATTCAGGAATTGCTTGAACTCGGACCCGGCTCAGCGGTCACGCTCTCAAAACTTGAGGGAGAGCCGGTTGACATCCTGGCAAACGAAAAATTGATTGCCAGGGGTGAAGTGGTCTTGCAAAATAAAAAATACGGTATTCGAATAACTGAAATTACCAGCCGTATGAACCGTATTAAAAGTCTGCACTAAATCCCATCCTAAACTGTTGTGCCCGTTGCCCGCCCAAGGCAGACCCGGGTGTCAACCCGCATTGGGTTATCACATATTCTTGATTGGATCCCTGATTTCATTTCTGGGACGGCACGTCCATGATCTCCACATCGTGACCCGTCAGTGCTAAAAACCGCTTAAGGTTGTCATTGGAAATCAACAATGTACTGGTGTTGACCAATGGATGAAACTGAAAGGCCTCCTGTTCCCATAGCGATTGGTCGATAATCAATTCCACTTTATGGTCAGAATCATTTTGCCTCCTTTTCATTTTGCAAACCATGTCCGCCGCTGAAAGTCAAGCAGCAGACAGTTCCTAGCGCTCGGGAAACCAAAACTTCCGGATGCTCAACTTGCCCGCCGCTTATAATTTATAATTCCTTGACACTGCACGCCATAAACCATAATTAAGTCAAGCATCCCGAAGTGGTTTCAAAACCTCAGATCAGGTTTCCCGCTTGAACGCGGGATTACACGTCTTGATTTTAACAAATTAAGGTGTGCATCAAGGTCCCGCAGAAGCGGGATTACATGTCTATTCTAAATAGATTAATGGATGCATCAAGCGTCAGGCCGACCGGAAAAGCGCAGCATACACAAAAGTATGTGAGCATTTACCGGAGGCTGTGCTGCACCCTAATTTATAAAATCAGATGCGAATCCCGCAAAGCGGGGCAACGCAGCCATTGGGCCTTAGATGGGGTTTTGAAACCACTTCTACTCATAATTGAGTGCAATCCTAACGGAGGAACCATGCCAAAAGATCAGTTTCTTTATCTATCAAAAGCAGATGTTGAGGCCGTCGGCGTGACGATGGCGGAAATTGTCGAATCTTTGGCGGTCACCTTTCGTGCCAAAGGCGAGGGCCGTACCGAAATGCCGCCCAAACCGAGTATCCACCCCGGAGGCGGGGACAATTTCATGAACGCGATGTTGGCCTATATCCCGGACTTAAAATCTGCAGGTGTTAAATGGGTCAGCGGGTTTCCGGGAAACCCTAAGAGAGGACTTCCCTATATTGCGGGTCTGCTTATCTTCAACGATGTCGAATCCGGTTTGCCCCTAGCGGTGATGGACTGCATCTGGATTACGGCCATGCGCACCGGCGCGGCCACCGCCCTATCCGCACGGCATCTGGCCCGTTCCGAATCATCCGTGATGGGAATGTTGGGTTGCGGTATCCAGGGGCGCAGCAATGTAGAGGCGCTCAAGGTGCTCTTCCCGCTCCAAAAAGTTATGGCATACGATGTGGACGCTGAGACAGTGCGACGCTATTCAGAGGAAATCACAAGCCGTTATGATCTGGAGGTAGTGCCGGTGAAAACGCCGCGTGAGGCGGTAGCTGGCTGCGATATCGTGGTCACCGCCGGTCCGATTATGAAAACACCCCATGCCACGATTCAGGCCGGCTGGTTGGACGAAGGTGCCTTTGCATCCCTGGTAGATTATGACTCCTACTGGCATCCCGACGCCATGCGGGAAACGGCCAAATTTTGCACCGACGATACCCCCCAGCTTCGCCTCTACCAGCAAAATGGTTATTTACAAAATATTCCGGATATTCATGCTGATTTGGGAGAGCTGGTAGCAGGGAAAAAGCCAGGTCGCGAGACTCCCGAAGAACGGACCATGACGGTTAACCTGGGAAATGCATTGGATGATATGGCCGTGGCACCGCTCATTTACCAGCGGGCAGTGGAAAAGGGTATTGGAATATGGCTGGAATTATAACAAGAAGTGGAATCCTGTCATTTTTATATGGTTCACCGCAGAGACGCAGAGCCCGCAGAGGTTTTTTATAAAAAAATTTTCTCTTTGCGCCCTCTGCGCCTTTGCGGTGAGATATAACTTTAGCACTTTTAACCCTTGAACCTGATCTGAGGTTTTGAAACCACCTATAGTCACCTTAAAATGAAATGAGTTTTATGCGTTTAACGGATAAGGAAAAAAGCATCCTTGATGGCAAGCAGAGTGCAGCCGCACAAATCGCCCTGGCGGTGCTGGTCGATCTGGGAGAGCTATACGGTGCTAAGGAACTGATGACGGTCTCACAGGTACATATCGATGCC
>JASFIX010000136.1:0-8616 GCA_050122435.1 Desulfobacterales bacterium | reverse complement strand
ATGCAGGAAATTGCCAATGCCATCAAGGAAGGCGCCATTGCCTATTTGAATCGGCAGCTGAAAAGCATGGGGATTGCCGGTATCATAATCTTTGCGATCATCATTTTTACGCTGGGGGTAAAAACCGCTATCGGATTCTTGATCGGGGCCATCGCCTCCTTTCTGGCGGGATATATCGGCATGCGCGTGTCCGTCCTGGCCAACGTCCGCACCGCAGAAGCGGCCAAAGGGGGCCTGTCCAAAGGCCTGTCCATGGCTTTTAAAGGCGGTTCGGTAACCGGGATGATCGTTGCCGGCCTGGCCCTTACGTCGGTTGCCGGCTACTATACGATTTTAATTTCGATGGGTACTGCCAGCAGAGATGCGGTCATCGCGCTGGTGGCCCTCGGTTTTGGCGGAAGTCTGATTTCGATCTTTGCCCGTCTCGGCGGCGGAATTTTTACCAAAGGGGCGGATGTCGGCGCTGACCTGGTCGGCAAAGTTGAAGCTGGAATACCCGAAGACGACCCCAGAAACCCGGCGACCATTGCCGATAATGTCGGTGATAATGTGGGTGACTGTGCCGGTATGGCGGCCGACCTTTTCGAAACTTACGCCGTTACCGCTGTTGCGGCCATGCTTCTGGGCAACCTGATTTTTCCGGATATTGGAATCGCCACGGAATTCCCGCTGGCGCTGGGCGCCATTTCAATCGTTGCGTCTATGATCGCCGTTTTCTTTGTCAGACTGGGCGCAAGCGAGTATATTATGGGAGCCCTTTACAAAGGAATGTTCGGCTCCGCCATCCTGGCGGCAATTGCCTTTTATTTTGCCACCCGCCAATTGATGGGCGGAATTCCTGATATTCCGATGTTGTCGATTTATTATTCCACCCTGGTCGGCCTGGTACTGACCGTTTTGATCGTTATTATCACGGAATACTACACCGGGATTTACGGGCCGGTAAAAGCAGTGGCCAATGCCTCGACGACCGGACACGGGACTAATATTATAGCCGGATTGGGTGTCAGCATGCAGTCCACCGCCGCGCCGGTGCTGGCCATCTGCGCCGCTATCGGTGTTGCCTATTATTTTGCCGGCCTTTACGGCATTGCCATGGCTGCCATGTCCATGCTTTCGATGACCGGGATGGTGATCGCCATCGATGCCTACGGTCCGATTACCGATAACGCCGGCGGTATTGCTGAAATGGCGGAAATGGATGAAAGCGTCCGTGCCGTAACCGACCCGCTGGATGCGGTCGGAAACACCACCAAGGCCGTCACGAAGGGGTATGCCATCGGTTCTGCCGGTCTGGCAGCGCTGGTGCTCTTTGCGGCCTACACCCAGGAATTTGTGCTGCACGGCGGGAGCGCAGAGCTGAGATTTGATCTGAGTAATGTCAAGGTCATCATCGGCCTGTTTATCGGCGGACTTCTGCCCTATCTGTTTGCATCCATTGCCATGAACGCCGTGGGCAAAGCCGGTGGGGCCGTTGTGGATGAGGTCCGGCGTCAGTTCGCTGAAATTCCCGGAATTATGGAAGGCACCGCCAAACCGGATTACGGGCGATGTGTCGACATCGTTACCAAGTTCGCTTTGAAAGAAATGCTCATTCCGGCGCTGCTGCCGGTCGTCGCACCGGTGCTGGTCGGTTTTCTGCTGGGCAAAATAGCACTCGGCGGGCTGCTGATCGGCAGTATTATTACCGGCGTCTTTGTTGCTATTTCCATGACCACCGGCGGGGCAGCCTGGGATAACGCCAAAAAATACATCGAGGACGGCCACCTTGGCGGCAAAGGCAGCGATGCGCACAAGGCCGCTGTGACCGGTGATACCGTCGGCGATCCTTACAAGGATACCGCCGGTCCGGCCGTTAACCCGATGATTAAGATCCTCAATGTTGTTGCTTTATTGCTGGTACCGTTCTTGCTGTAAGCGCTTGAACGCCACCTGCTGAATAGACTGAAAGGGTTGGCGCCAGTCGGCGTCAACCCTTTTCTGTTGATTGTTAACCCAAGGTATGTTATGAAATTAATTAGAAATGGTTTATTTTTAGATAGTTTTTAATAATTTAGCGGGTACCGGTGGTAATATGACAGAAAAAAAGGCCAAGGAAAGCGTAAAAACCAAGAAATCGAAGATGCGCACGTTTGCAGTGGGGGATCTTGCCGTCTATCCGGCCCACGGCGTCGGAGAGATCATTGCGATTGAAAGCCGTGTCATCAACGGCGAAAAACACGATTTTTATATCATGAAGGTCGTTGAAAACGGCATGACCATCATGATTCCCACCAATAATGTCGAATCCGTCGGGCTGAGGGACGTTATCCCTAAAAAAGAGATACCCAAAGTCTATGCGGTGATGCAATCCAAAAAAGAAGCGAATACCGATAACCAGACCTGGAATCGCCGCTACCGCGAGTATATGGATAAAATTAAAACCGGCTCTCTTTACGATGTCGCTGAAGTTTTCAGGGATCTGTTTCTTTTGAAGCTGACCAAAGATCTATCGTTTGGAGAGCGCAAGCTCTATGATACCGCCCAGATTCTTTTGGTCAAAGAACTCTCGACGGCTAAAAAAGCCGACGAAGAAGCTGTATTGAACGAGATCGAATCGCTTTTTGATTCGCAAGAAGCCGAAAATTAACCCGCCTATTATTAGAAGTGGTTTCAAAATTCCAGATCAGGTTCAAGGACAAGGCGTCAAGCCTATCGAGAAAGCGCAGCATACATGGGTATGTGAGCATATGTCGGAGGCTTGCAACGCAGGCCTTGGGCCTTAGATGGGGTTTTGAAACGACTTCTATTCATATTTATGCCTGCCGACAGTTCATTTAGCATTCGTGTCAGACCATCCGATGAGGGCCAAAGACTGGATGTGTTGCTGGCCTCCCTGCTCACCGATTGCACCCGAACATTTGTGGCCGGCCTGATTGCCGATGAACATGTTCGCGTGGATGGCCGTCCCCAAAAGCCCGGTTATCGGGTAAAATCCGGTCAAAATATTTCAGGCACCATCCCGGCGCCGGTCCCGATTGAATTCAAGCCCGAGCCTATCCCGATAGATATTATTCATGAAGACGACCACATCGTTGTGGTGAACAAACAGCCGGGATTGGTCGTGCACCCGGCGCCGGGGCATTTTAGCGGCACCCTGGTCAACGGCCTGCTTTATCATTGTCCGAATCTTGTCGGGATCGGCGGTGAACTGCGGCCGGGTATCGTGCATCGATTAGATAAAGACACTTCTGGCACTTTGGTCGTTGCCAAAAACGACGCTGCCCATACCGATTTGTCGCGGCAATTTAAATCCCGCAAAGTTAAAAAAGACTATCTGGCGCTGGTTCACGGCCATATGAAGTCACCCACCGGAAGCATTAAGCTGCCCATCGGCCGGCATCCGGTGGATCGTAAACGCATGTCCACCGTCAGCCCCAGGGGCCGCTCAGCCGAAACGCAATGGAAGACCCGGGAGAAATTTAAAGAGTTTGCGCTTTTGGAGGTTCGTTTAAAGACCGGGCGCACCCACCAGATTCGGGTTCATTGCAGCGCCTTGCATCATCCCATTGTGGGGGATAAGGTTTATGGGCCCCGCAAACCGGAAAAAACAATTACCGGAAAACATCAGCAATCCGATAAGATCCTGCAGATATTAAAATCGGTAAAACGGCAGATGCTGCATGCCTGGCGGCTGGGGTTCCGCCATCCCCACACCGGAGAAGCGGTTTCCTTTGAGTCCCCCTTGCCGGAGGATATGGCACTATTCATTGAGAAGATACGTTCCTTGGGTTCAGGGGTTCAGGGTTCAAAGGTTCGGTAAAAACAATTTGTTGGATTAGTTTCATTAGTTTTATTGGTTGAATTAGTTGGTCCAACTAAACCAATTGAACAAATTAAACCAATCAAACCAATAAAACGAACAAATGAATTACTTTACAACCAACATTGATTGAAAATCTCTGAACTTATGAACCCTGAACCCTGGAACCGATTACGCTTTAGCGATGAGGTAAACGAGATACCCCACATAGCAACTTAAAAGCATAGCGCCGCCTTTGCGATCGACGGTATAGGTTTTACGCATCAACAGCCAGGGCAGAAAACTGGTAAACAGCATGACCAGATAATCGATCCACAACCCGCTCGCAAAAAAACCGCCGGGAATCGGAATCGGTCGAACCAGGGAAGCAGCTCCCAAAACACTCATAATGTTGAAGACATTGCTGCCCACCAGGTTGCCGATGCTGATGTCCATTTCACCGCGCATAGCGGCAACCACAGATGTGGCCAGTTCCGGCAGTGAGGTGCCGAACGCGACGATGGTCAGGCCGATAAATTTTTCACTGACCCCCAGCTCCGTCATAATAAAAACAGCGCTTTCCACCACCATCTGCGCACCACCCACCACTCCGGCGATGCCGATGCACACCAGCAGAATCTGTTTGGATCTTGAAGCAATATATCCGATTTCTTCCAATTCGGATACAATCGCAGCGGTCATTTCACCGCCATCCGCATCTCGGGTTTCTCTTTTTGCCAGATAGTAATTGAAGAAGGTGTAGGCAATTATGCCGGCAAAAAGCGTAGCGCCCTCGATTCGGCCCAGGGTGTTATTGATAGACAGTACCAATAAATAAAGTGAAATCCCCAGCATGATCGGTATGTCGCGCCGGATGACAGAGGGATCGCTTTTTATGGGGTTTAGGAGGGCCGACAATCCGAGGACCAGGGCGATGTTGCAGATATTGCTGCCCACCACATTGCCGACGGCAATCATGCTTTTGCCTTTAATTGACGAAATCAGGCTCACCACCAATTCAGGGGCCGAAGTACCGAAAGCCACCACCGTAAGACCGATGACAATCGGTGTCACGCCCAGACTTCGCGCCAGGCTGGAGGAACCTTTTACCAGCCATTCCGCTCCGAAGTAAAGCAGCACAAAACCCAGGAGGCAAACCGCAATGTATAGCAACATCGTATGAAACTCCTTTCAAGACCCAGGGTATCTGAAAAATAAACGCGGGATGATGTGTCGTATAACTTTAAACGCCGTTTCCAAAATCAAGTAATTTGAATTTTTGGGCAGCGATAATAGGCGAGAGCTGTTCAAGTGTCAAGGATATATCGAATATGACTTAAATTCCAATTTTATTGTAAAATAAGTACCTCTTCGAGTTTCACTACAGCCCCGCACGTCTGCGAATTGGCCATTAGTTGTTGAAATTATTAAATTATTATTGATTCGGTATCCATCAAGTGGCTTCTGGTTGGATTCCTCAAAAACCTTCAAAAGATAATTTTCCTTGCATTTATAGAATGCTTTTTATAATTTATAGGGTCTAGGATGGAGGAGGTAAAGAGAAGTACAGATGAAAGCGATTCTATCGCTTAAATTATTGGGTTGAAAGGAGGTGAAGTACCGAATATTTTCAGATTGCGTCAGTTAAGCAATAAAAATTATTTTTATCGTATTGATGCTCAATTGGGAATGTTTGTTTGCACTTTAATTAACCGAAGAAGAAGGAGGCTTGTAAAATGAGCAACGGAAATGACAGGACCCCGGTGCTGCAAAACGAAGATTGGTGGGCCTGTTTCATCGGCTGGTTTATCCTGCTCCTTGCGGTCTGGGGTGTACTGCCGGGTACGCCAAAAATCGCCAAGTGGACCAGCCTGGCAGCAGCCTTCCCCAAGGGTGGAGCCACCCTGGGAGCAGCCATCGTTCTGTGTATCACCATGGGGGTTCTTACGTTTATCGGCGGCATTTTCATGAAATATGATTTAAAGAGCTACATTCCGGGCTTTATCGTGATTTTTGCCATCGCTTTTATTTCCATGGTGATATCCAAACAGGCCTTTATCAGCAAATGGGGTATCTCCTATGTTTTGTTTGCTCTGGCCATCGGCCTGATTATCAGCAATATATTCAAGGTGCCCAAATTTCTAAAAGCCGCCGGGCAGACCGAGTTTTTTGTTAAAATTGGCCTGGTCTGCATGGGGGCGACCATTATGTTTTCGGTGGTCCTTAAGGCTGGTGTTTTCGGTGTTCTCCAGGCCGTACTGGTGGCCACTGCAGTCTGGTTCGGAACTTACTGGATCTGCCGAAAATTTAAGGTTTCGGAACGATTCAGCAGCATTATCGCCACGGCCAACGCCATCTGCGGGGTATCCGCCAGTATCGCTGCCGGCGGCGCGGTCCAAGGAGATCCCAAAGAAGTCAGCTACATGGTTGCCTGGGTCCTGGTTTGCGCGGTGGTCTTGATTCTGGTGATGCCGCCTATTGCCGCCTGGCTGGATCTGCCCACCAATCAGGGAGGCGCCTGGCTCGGCGGGGTTATCGACAACACCGGGGCAGTGATTGCCGCCGGGGAAATCCTGCGCGATAAGGCCGGCAATCCGAGTAAATCTGCGGTTGAAGCCGCGGCCATGGTCAAGATGGCCCAGAATGTGATGATTGGTCTGGTGGCCTTTTTAATGGCCCTGTGGGCGACCATGTCGCTGGAGAAAAAAGAGGGCGTTGAGGCACCCGGATTAAGCGAAGTTTGGTATCGTTTTCCCAAATTCGTCATTGGATTTATGATTGCTTCTCTGGTGGTTTCCTTTATCATTGAGCCCTCGATGGGCAAAAAGGCGGCCAAGGGTATCTCTAAAGCCTGTAAGAGCTATCGCAGCTGGTTTTTTGCGCTGTGCTTTGTGGCCATCGGGCTGGAAACCGACTTTAAAGAGCTGGTGACGGTCGGCGGAGGGCGACCGGCAATTGCCTACTGGATTTCTCAGACCGCAAATGCCATCTGGACCTTGTTTATTTCCTGGGTCCTGTGGTCGGGGACGTTCATCACACCGCCTATTCTGCCGGATTAATCGTTAAAAATATCTTGCGAAAATCGAAGGCGTTCTTCTGTGAAGAGCGCCTTCTTTTTTGTTTCTCTCCTCCTGGGCCATTGTTTCCGATTTGACAAGTTGGGCCTGGTGATTTATACCGCTTTCCATAATATTACTCTATCATACGGATTTGCGGCATAAGGGGTTGTAGAAAAAACGTCTAAATACCGGACGTTTTTTACAATCCCTACAAAGATTGAGTCCCGGAATCATTTACTCGAAAAGCAAGACGGTGCTGCGCTATGGAAAAATATAAAATGATCCTGATGACGGAAGAAAAATTGGCCCGGGAAGTCACACTGGGTGTCATCGTTACGCGTCCACTGACCGTCTGGCATTATATTATTCCGGGCATGTTCATCATCGATTTTCTGCGCCGCGGCAGCGCCCTGCGCAAATATACCGAACATTTCATGTTTCCCAGAAAACTGGCCATCGATACCGCCCAGGCCCTTGCCCAGGGCGAGGATGAAGCCGCTGTATTTTCACATATTGAAAGCGAAACCCGCTCTTGGCTTAACGCATTGGATTTATATACTCCGGGACTGTTGGACGCGCAACTGACAGTCATTAAATTGCTGATCGAACATTACGGCAGACTGCTAAAGGCCGATGGCGTCAGTGTTTATGCATTGATTAAAGCGGCCTATGAGAGTCGTGAGAATTTTCAGAGGCATGTTGATGAATTGACGGCCGCGGAAGCCGAACTGGACCGCGAGCTCATTGCAAAATTAGGTGAAACCGAGAAGCTCAAAGAAAAAATTATAGCCGAGCAGAAGCAGCTTGAGGAACGCCGCCAGAAGGTCGCGGAGGAGGTTTTTTAGTAAATGATGTAGCGCAGCGACACCTTAATTTTAGGCACTTTAGCTCATTTTAGGCATTTTAGGCACTTGTTTTTACTACCATAATTGTAGCTTGCGGCTCCGTAGCCATTTTCTAAATTATCACTAGACCGAAGCCGATGGAGCAATCTTGGCCGACGATTATCAAAAGAAGTTTAAAATCATATTTGAAAGAGAGCGTTCGATGGCTCAGGGTTTGGCATTATCGCTGATCAGGCCCAAACCCTTGACGGTCTGGGAAATTATGATTCCGGTCATCTTTATCCTGAATTACGTGAAGATCAAGCATTCCAGAGAAATTTTCATTCAAAACCAGATGTTTACAAAGAAAATGGCGCTGGATGCGGCTCTGGAAATGAGGAAAAAAGAAACAACCAAAGAAACGGTTATGACGCAAATCCGGTCTAAGACAAAAGAACTGGTGTCTTCCGTACCGGGGGGTATTTATTCGGATGACATTCGCCGGCAGCAGTTAATCGAAATAGATCTGCTCATCGACCATTACTCCCGTCTTTTAAATGCCGCAGGCAAAGACTACGCCTCCCTGGTGACCCAGGTTTATCAAACTGCAGCAGGGTATTCATCATTCTTGGAAGCGCTTAAAGCCGCTGAAAAAGAAGTCATGAGCGCCGCACGCCGGACTTTAGGGAGCCAAACCGATATGGTTACGGCCGAAAAAATCGAATCGATCACCGAAAACATGCGAGCGGCAGAAGCCAGCAATATATTTCCAGGAAACTCACAGCCCCAAGATGCTCAGTAGCGACGAACAAAATCGAATCTTTCAGCAAGCTTATGTGCCGGAGCATCTACCCGACTATGTTTCCGCGATTTCCGGCAGCGAACCCTATCTTTTTCAAGACTACCTTTGTTATTTGTACCGAACCCATCTCATTTTTATCGGATACCCTCT
>JASFIX010000135.1:0-8664 GCA_050122435.1 Desulfobacterales bacterium | reverse complement strand
ACATTTTTAAGAGGAGGAATTGCAGCTGCGGCCGGCCTGGCCGCCAGCAGCATTCCGGGTACTACCGCAGCAGCCACGCCACGGGAAAAAACGCAGCTGGCGACCTTGCTGGACATCGGTAAATGCATCGGTTGCGGGGCCTGTGTGGAAGCCTGTAATGAAACCAATGCTCATAAATACCCCAATCCCCCAAAACCATTTCCTAAAATGTATCCCAACCGGGTGCCGGTCGAAGACTGGTCGGAAAAGCAGGATGTTGATGACCGTCTGACCCCCTACAACTGGCTTTTTATTCAACATGCCACTGTTGATGTAAATGGTGAAGAACAGGAAATAACACTGCCCCGGCGCTGTATGCACTGTGTCAATCCACCGTGTGTCAAACTCTGCCCCTGGGGAGCCGCACGGCAGCTTGAAAATGGTATATCCAGGATTGACTCCGATATTTGTCTCGGGGGTTCCAAGTGTAATAAGGTGTGCCCCTGGGATATTCCGCAGCGCCAGACGGGTACGGGCCTGTATCTGAATATTCTGCCGTCATTTGCCGGCAACGGGGTGATGTACAAGTGCGACCGCTGCTATGACCAAATCGCAGATGGGCAATTGCCGGCCTGCATCGAAGCCTGCCCTGAGGATATACAAACCATCGGGCCGCGGGATGAAATCATTCAAAAAGCCAGGGTGCTGGCTAAAGAAACCAACGGCTATATTTACGGTGAGAAAGAAAATGGCGGAACCAATACCATCTATGTTTCGCCGGTGCCTTTTGAGGAACTGAATAAGGCTATTGAAAAGGGCAAAGGAAAGCCCCACCTCAAACCGGTAAAAGACACCATGGCCCAGGCCAACAACCTGACCACCGCAATGTTCATTGCCCCGGTGGCCGGGATTGCCGCAGCAGTGGGAAAATTTGTCAAGCTGACAAAGAACAGCGAATAGCAACTAAGGAGCATTTTGAAATGAGAGTGCAACAAACCGCTATATCAAACGGTCCCAACCGTATCGTTCGCTATGTTTACTTGATAACGGTCTTTTTATTAACCCTCACCGGTTTCGGCCAGATGCCCATTTTTAAGCGCTACTACATTGCCGATATTCCCGGCCTTGGCTGGCTGGCCCAATTTTATGTGACCCATTATATACATTACCTGGCCGCAATTTTAATCCTGGCGCTGGTGGCCTATATGATCGTCGACTACCTGATTCTGCAAAAAAAACACGTTCGCCTGACCGCCTCCGGTTACGTGCGGGGCGCAATTCTGGCGGGTATCCTGGTATCGGGTATCTTGCTGGTGATCCGCAATCTGCCCGGAAGCCAGTTCGGACCGCGGTTTATTATCTTTTTGGATTTAGCCCATCTGGGATTGGTCATGACATTCTTGATGGTAGCCGGCTACTGCCTGATTTTTAAAAAACAGTGGACAAATGCCCGCTGAGATCTTATTAATTACGAGGAGTATGATTATGAAAGAGCTTATCCTTATGTTGGGCATTGTGGGTATCTGGATTCTCCTGCAGGCCTATATTCTTCCAAAATTAGGCATTCCAACCTGACTGAACAATTCTTGTCAGGTGACAAGCGACCATGACCGCACCGAAACGAGCGAACCGCAAAAAGATAAAAGATAAAGATTTTGAACTGATTCAGGCCATCAATTCAGGCCAATTCGATCGTTTCCCGGATCTTGTCAAACGGTACGAGCAAAAGCTGTATAATTTCAGCATGCGGATGTGCCGGGATAGGGCCGATGCCGAAGATACGGTTCAAGAAACTTTTCTAAATGTCTTCCGATATCTAAAAAATTTTCGCTACGAAACCAAATTTAAAAACTGGCTCTACCGGGTGGCCGCCAGCACATGCATTAAAAAACGGCGAAAATCAAAATTCGCCCCCAAACGGGAACTGTCCCTGGATGAGTTTTTCCCCCAGGAGGAAGCCGAAGTTCCCGATCAGGTTCCCAAATGGGCGCTGATACCCCTGGACAAGCTGCTAAACAATGAACTTTTAGAAAAGATCAACGAAGCCATTTTTACGCTTCCCGAAAAATACCGACTGGTGATTGTATTAAGAGATATTGAAGGGTTCAGCACGGCCGAAACCGCTCAAATTTTGAATTTAACGGATGCGAATGTGAAAGTCAGATTACACCGGGCACGCTTATTTTTGAGGGACAAATTGAAAGGGTATTTTGAAAATGAATAAAGATGAGCACGATCATAAACACTGCCTGGAGTTGTTTGAAAAACTTTCCGAGTACTTGGATAATGAACTGGATGAGGTGACCTGCAAAGACATTGAAAAGCACGTCAAAGACTGCGTCCCCTGCTTTGTGTGCCTGCAGACCCTTAAGCGAACCGTTGATCTGTGCAAGCAGGCCGAAAACCGGCCGGTCCCCAGGGACTTCTCGAAAAAATTAAAAGAAGTCATTCAAAATATACCCAAAACACATCCAGCCCGATAACATCGTGTAGTGCCCCTTATGTAATTTACAATATTTTCATGGATAGATATTAAGAGTTCAGAGTGAGGATGCAATCCGGCGTTGCCTTTTTTTCAAATCTTCGAAACATGCCTCTATGTAATCACCACAACGGTTTGCGGTATCACCGTTTTCGCAGTGGCGCCGAAACCCTTTTAGCCATTCTTGCCCGCCACGAGGACATATCTCCATAAACTCCACAAAATGAATAAGCCGATCGATAATATTTTTTGACACTGCGTGCTCGACCCTGCAGGAGGCTTCTTCAGCCTCATCCTTATCAATTAAAAGAATCTTTATAAAAAATTCCTTCAGGGCTTCATGCCTTCTGACGATTTCTGCTGCCAGTTTTTTACCTTTAGCCGTCAGGGTAATGATATCGTAGGGCGCATAGTTCACCAGACCTTTCTCAGAAAGCGAACGTAGGGCCCCGGTTACAGAAGATTTGTTCACCTGCACCCGATCGGCAATATCCTTGGCCCTGGCAGCCTGCTTTTCTTCAGAAATGTGGAAAATGGCTTCAAGATAGTCTTCCATATTGGAGCTTAATGGTTCTGTATGGCTCATTTTATTTTTCCTTTTCCGGATTTTCCTCACAGGATACCGGATCCGTGGGGCAGGAGGAGCATCCACAGCCACAGGCGTCTTCCTGCTTAAAATTCTTTAAAAACTTTCGAATCAGAAACGCCGCTGCAATCGCGACGATTATAATAACGATAAGGGTTTGCATTCTATCTCACCAAAAGCCCGAAGGCGAATCCTATTTGAAAGATGAGCACCGCTAAAATAAATGCCAGCACGGAATTAAAAGCCATGGCAAACACGCCCCATTTCCAGGAACCCGATTCCCTTGAAATGCAGATGACCGATACAAAACAGGGCGAATAGAACATCGTAAAAACGATCAAGACCACCGCCAGCAGCGGCGACCAGCCGGGATCTCTGGCCAGGGTTTCAGACAAGGAGCCGGTTTCTTCCGGATCCACCTCTCCCAGAGAATAGGCCGTGCCCAAGGTAGAAACCACCACTTCCTTGGCGGCAAATCCGCCGACCAGTGCAATATTGGTTCTCCAGTCGAATCCCGCCCATTTCGATACGCCTTCCAGAGCGCCTCCGATACGACCGGCAATCGAATATCGCAATCCCGCTTCGGCTTCGGCGGCATCGATATGTTGCAGCCTTTTTTTAAGATTGCGAGCCGAGTTTGAAAGTTCAGCACCCTCCTGAGCAGCTTCCAGCTCACGGGTAACTGCAACCGGATCACGGCTTATTTCTGCCTGGCGCAATGTTTCAAATTCCTGAATCTTTGTATCCGGCAGCCCGGGAAAAGTCATCATGGCCCACAGAACAATCGACAGCCCCAGGATCACGGTCCCGGCTTTTTTGATATACTGCCAGGTGCGCTCCCAGGTATGAATGGCCAGTCCCTTAAATGTCGGCATGCGGTAAGGGGGAAGTTCCATCACAAAGGGGGTTGCCGCACCTTTGATGACCGTGACGCGCAGCAGCTTGGCAACCAGCAGCGCACCGGCCCAGGCGCCAAGCGTAATCAAAAACATAATGGCCGCCTCATACTTGGCGAAAAACGTTGCTATCAGCAGCGCAAATACGGGCAACTTGGCGCCGCAGTTCATAAAAGGCACGGTCAGCAGCGTGGCCAGACGTTCACGCGGCGACTTGAGGGTGCGGGTTGCCATCACCCCCGGTACGGCACAGCCCCCGGCAATGCCGCCGGATACAATAAAGGCCATCACGGAGCTGCCGTGCAAACCAAACATGCGAAACACCCGATCCAGCATAAAGGCCACCCGGGCCAGATAACCGGAATCCTCCAGTATGGCAATACCGAAAAACATAAACATGATAAGAGGCACAAATCCCAGGACGCCGCCGACACCGTCAATGATGCCGGACACAACCAGCGATTTTAGCAGCCCCTCAGGCAGCAGGGCAGATAGAGTTGACCCCAGCCAGCCAAAAAAGCTTTCCAGCCATCCCACCGGCAGTTCACTGTAGGTAAAGGTAAAATGATAGAGCCCGGCAATCACCGCCAACATGATCAAGGGGCCCACAAAGCGATTGGTCAGCACTTTGTCGATTCGATCCGAGCTGTACAGCCGGTTGCGATCGTATTTGTGGTAGATGACCCCCTGCTTCAGAATCGATTTTATATACCCATAGCGCTGATCGGCAATCATGGCCTCAGGATAGGTATCCAGGGTATTTAGCAGGTGGTGGGACACCTTGCGTACCATTTCCTTCAGGCGGTTGGAAAAGTCTGGGTCGACCTTTTGGCCTTTGCGAATAATCTGCTCATCGCTTTCACAATATTTCAAGGCAATCCAGCGGGCCTGATAGGTGTCGGTTAGAAAATGGCGGTCGGTAATCTCGTTTTCCATTTCAGATAGGACCGGATCGATATCCGCCCCGTAGGAAATTTTAAGCGGTGTCAATTGGCGATGTTCCTGGGCAATTTGAGAGGCGCTGTCCATCAGTTCCTTTTTGCCCTTGCCTGAGCGGGCAACGGTTGGTGTGACCGGTACGCCCAGCAAAGACGAAAGCTTTTGGGCATCGACTTTAATCCCCCGTTTTTTGGCCACATCGATCATGTTGAGGGCAATGCAAATCGGAATGCCCATTTCAAGAAACTGGATGGCCAGGTATAGATTGCGCTCCAGGTTGGAGGCATCAACGATGTTGATGACCACTTCCGGTTTATGGTTGACCAGAAAATCACGGGCGACCACTTCTTCCAGAGAATAAGCCGTGAGGGAATAGGTGCCGGGAAGATCAACGATATGCAGTCTGAACCCGTCACGCACATAGGTGCCCTCTTTTTTTTCGACCGTTACACCGGGATAGTTACCTACATGCTGGCGTGATCCGGTCAGTTCATTAAAAAGAGTGGTTTTGCCGGAATTGGGATTCCCGGCCAATGCGACCGTTGGTGCCATATATTATTCGACCTCCACTTCGATAAAATCGGCTTCATTGTTGCGCAGCGTCAGCGTCGCCCCCATGACTCTTAACGCCACAGGATCATACAGTGGGGCACGACCCTGGATCTTGATTTCGGTTCCCGGCACCAGGCCCATATCGCGGATGCGCCGGCCCAGTTCGCCCGCCACTTTAACGCTGGAAATGGTGCCCGTCTGGTTATCGTGCATTTTGCGCAGTTTGATTCGCATTCGGTTTCAATCCTCCCTATTTCGGTAATGGGGTAAAAATAAAATCGAATAAGTTAGGTATACCAAACTTTATACGGTGTCAAGAAAAAAATTCATCATACAAAACTTATACCTTAAATTATCAAGAAATTCAAATGATTTCGAAAGTGATGCCTTGAGGTTGGACATGCAGGATGGAACGTGAAACGGAGGACAAATTCTCAATGACTGAATATCAACATCACGGTAATGATAGAAATCCCAAAATGTCAATATCGAATTTATATTTTTGAAGGTTCCAAAATATTGTTCAGCAGTTATCAGCTTTTAAATTCCAGAAACAGGTCCGCATCTTCGCCGTCAATTTCCGGCCGGTTTTTCATCCAGTTTAAAATCCGGCATCCGTCCGTTTCGCCGTTGGGGGCTGAACAGCTGATATAGGGCATAACCGGGTCCCCAGCAACTGATTTGTAATACAGCATTTTGGCGCGTTCACTGGGAAATTTTTCCATCTCCAAAAGGTGAGTCAAATAAATAGCGCAATCACCTTCAAATAAATCGCTGTTTTCCCTGGAATCAATGATGCGCTCTTTAAAGTATTCAGCAGCCTCCTGGCTGTTTTTGGCCTGAACAATCAGGTTAAATTCCCCGTGCCTTCTTTCCGATTCTTCAGTATGCTGCTGATTTGTCATATGCAAAAATTTGCCAATATAAAGCATCCTCTATCCTTTCTTGTTTTTAACCGATTTATATCAATAACCAACGATTGATCCAGCAACTTCTTCCATCTGACCCGCAAACATATTAGACGCTCTTATTTGTTTTGTCCAGTGCTTTGGAAATCCGTGATTTTAATCTTCGGCCAACCTGTTTTTTCTCTTTTCCAGCCAGTCTTTAACCGCATAGCCTGTACCGAAGGCCCACGGCCGCAATTTTTCAGGAGGCACCATTTTAATTTCAGCCAGTTCCTCTCCTAAAACCATCTCACCCTTTACCTGAACGTGATAGGCTAAAATGATTTGATTCATTTCAAAAAACGAATAACACCCAATAAAATTATCAATTTGTCCATTAAGGCCCAGTTCTTCCTTAACTTCTCTTAGAATGCCGGATTTAGGCGTTTCGTTCTTCTCAAGAAATCCGGTAACCAGTCCGTAAATCTTCGGTGGCCATTCTTTGTTACGAACCAGAACGACAAGGCCTTCCCGCTCCACTAAAGCCGCCACAACCGGTGTGGGATTGTCCCAGAATACATAATCACAGATTTCGGATGAACACCCTAACCGGGTCCGGCCGTCTATTTCAGCCGGTTTTAAATCCCGGCCGCATTTGGGACAAAATTTCATCTTTCCCTTCCTTGTATGGCCACGGACGCACACGGACACACACAAAATTTTTATCTATTGCCTTGCGGAACAAAAAAGATATTCTGTCTGTGTCTGTCTGTGTGGGTCTGTGGCTAATATGAGATCAGATGTTCTCTACTCCATTCATTCCAGAATGATGGTCTGGCCATGTTGCAGCACTAGAAAATCTTCAGGCGGAATCTGATTTTCCTGCAAAGCGGCGTCCAGTTTTTTAGGGGGTTCATCCAGGGGTTCATCGGTTAAGATAAAGGTGCCCCAGTGGATCGCCATTGATTTTTTAGATCCAATATCCTTGTGGATTTGAACCGATTCTGCGGGATTCACATGATGCTTGCTCATAAACCAGCGCGGCTCGTAGGCGCCAATCGGTATGGCTGCCAGATCGAAGGGCCCCAGTTTTTCGCCGATTTCTTTAAATTGGGGCGTGTAACCGGTATCTCCGACGAAAATGAACCGAAAGGCCTTGTTCTTGATCACCCAGCCGGCCCAGAGAGTTTTATTTCTGGAAAATATACTGCGTTTGCTCCAGTGCTGAACCGGTACGGCAATAATTTCAAGATTTCCGTCCTGGTGGCGATCCCACCAGTCCATTTCGATAACCTGATCGACACCCCGGATGGCAAGCCACTTCTTAAGCCCCAGAGGAACATAAAACCGCGTTTTTTCACCGCCGGGTCTCTGGCGTAATTTTTTTATGGTTTGCTCATCCAACGCATCATAATGGTCATGTGAAATGACAACGATGTCAATAGGCGGCAGCTCCTCGAATGCCAATCCGAGCGGAGCGACTCTCTCGGGACCGGCCCACTGGACCGGTGAGGACCGTTCGGAAAAATGCGGATCCGTCAGGATATTGTAACCTTCCATCTGCAGCAAGATGGTTGCATGCCCGATCCAGGTCACAGTATTCGTGTCTCGATTTCGCATTAAGAAGTCCGGATCGTTTTTGGCCAAAGGGAAATTATAGCTTAGCGGATCCGGAATCTCCATTTTCGCCCTTTGGCGGCGCCATTTCAAAAAATCCCAGAAACTATTTTCCTCATACTCGGTGACATTTCTGAACCCGCTAGCGGTGTGATGGGGTTTGTCCGTTGGAGGGTCCTGAGCCGCGCAGTTTAAGGCGGACAGGCAGATAAAACATATCGCCATAAATCTGAATCCGTAAAATATATTAAACATAGGGATACCATTACCAACACGTACTGTCATGTCCCACAAAAGGGTTCCAAGGGTTATGTGGTATATTTTCGTGTAGCCGAGTTCTTTAAACACCACAATGTCTATGGTTTCAGGTGTCAGTGTTCAGGTGTCAGGAAATTCTATGATAGTTGCCAAACTTTGTGCTCTCTGTATAATCCCCATTAATTCTTTCGAATCTTGACACCCGCCTTCTCAGCCGCAACCGCTGCACGCGGCAAAGATCTGACACCCGAAACCTGACACCTAAAATAAAACTGTGTTTTGCATATTTAATAATGGACACCACGATAGTATGCTGTTTTACAACAGGGTTCACAATCTAGCGCCGCAATACTTACAAAATTTGGCATCAATGTCATGTCCTTCAGCGCTGCATTCCGGGCAGGCCTGGGTGGAAATCTGGCGCTTAAAGGCTTGTGCCAATTCGACCGTTACGATCCCCGTCGGAAC
>JASFIX010000134.1:0-8674 GCA_050122435.1 Desulfobacterales bacterium | reverse complement strand
TCCCTTGTGATGGTTAGTGAGATGGAATGATAAGGGCTTGCTTTGCTGGGGAAAGACCTTAGAAGAATTCCCTTTGAGAGTCAATCTGTAAGTAAGCGTTTGAGCCTATAGAGTGGCTGATACTTTTTGCAGATTACATAATAACAAATATACAATATTTTAGGTTATCGAAAATTATAGAGTCCGTGCCTGCTTACACAATTCAGTGTTCAGCTAAATTTTCAGTTAACCAGATGCCATCTGCAATTTTGAGTTTTATGGATGGGTTTCTGATCGGAGGGATAAATTTGGACTTCTTAAAATCAGTTAATCCAAATTCAGCCAGCTAAACAAAAATGCAGCCTTTAACCGGCTGGGTTTAAAAGATCGATTATCTGGTTTCCGATTTTAACAGGAATTTCTTGTAAGGGAATTTTTAAAATTTCGATGACCTCCGTAATGGAAAAACAACAATCTTTTCAAATTAAGAGTCTATAAGAAAAACTTATATATTTTATAAAATCATATGAGTTGACTTAATAAGACAAGCTGTTCATAACATTAAGTATATTAAATTGGATAGAAATAAGTGGATTTAATTGATCAGTTTTGGAGGTAAGAAAAAATGGCCAAAGAAATCAAGCATACCATCTGTTTTCGCTGCAAACCACGCTGCGTCCTCGATCTCGAGGTGGAGGACAATCAGATCGTCGGTGTCAGTACCTCATCCATTAAAAAATGCCCGCGCAAATGGGCCTCGGACTTGGAACGTTTTTATCATCCGGATCGTTTGAATTACCCCCTCAAACGGATGGGTGAAAAAGGTGAGAACAAGTGGCAGCAGATCACCTGGGATGAAGCCCTGGATGAGATTGCCGCCAAGTTGCAAGCACTCAAGGATCAGTATGGTGCCGAAACCCTGGGGGTTACCGCCGGCACCAGCCGAACCTATGAGGAGCTCAACTCCCGTTTTCTCAACCTTTTCGGCAGCCCCAACCAGTGCGGCCAGGCTCAGATCTGCCACGGTAACTCGGCAGTGGTGGCCACCACGCTGTTCGGCTGGTGGCCGTATTGGATGCACATCGAAAAGCTGCAGAATACCCGCTGTGTAATGCTCATCGGCCGCAACCCGCCCCATTCTCACCAGACCATCTGGGAGGGAATCGAGAACGGAATGAAAAAGGGCGCTAAGCTCATTGTCATCGATCCCCGCAAATCAGAATCGGCCGCGGCAGCTGATCTATGGCTTCAGCTGCGCCCGGGTACGGACTGCGCCCTGCTGCTGGGCATGATCAATGTGATTATCGAAGAAAACCTCTACGATAAGGAATTTGTCACGAATTGGTGCCACGGATTTGATGCCCTGGCGCAACGCGCAAAAGAATATCCGCTCGATAAGGTCTCCGAAATCACCTGGGTGCCGGCCGACCAGATTCAGGCGGCGGCTCGCATGTTCGCCACCGAGACGCCTTCCTGTGCCATGGAGGGCATGGGGGTAGCCCATCAACCCAACTCCTATGGTGCCATTGCAGCACGTCACATCATATCGGCCATCGTTGGCAACGTGGATGTACAGGGCGGCGAAGAACTGTTGGGTCCGGCGCCGTTTATCACCGAACATCAGATCGAAATGCCCGAGGCCTTGCCATTAGAACAACGCCAAAAGATTCTGGGGAAACAATTCAAGCTTTATTCCTGGCCCGGTTACGAAATGGTCCAGAGCAATGTGGAACGCATATGGGGCAAACGTTGTGATATGTTCGGTTATACCTGCATGGCCCCGGCACCCTCGCTTTACAAAGCGATCGCTTACAGTGACCCATACCCGGTGCGTGCTTTGATCACGCTGTCATCAAATCCGATGGTCACCATCTCCAATACCAAACTGGTTCACAAAGCTTTGAAAAGCCTGGATCTTTACGTCGTTGTCGACTATTTTATGACCCCCAGCGCCCAGCTGGCAGATTATGTATTGCCGGGCGCCATGTGGCAGGAGCGCGACTTCTTGTGGAATTTCCATAACACCACACCGGTAATTGTGGCCGGTGAGGCCGCTGTGCCTCCCACCATTTCCGGTAAACATGACCGTCGCACCGACTTTGATTTCTGGCGCGGATTAGGCCTTCGACTGGGTCAGGAGCAATACTGGCCGTGGGAAACCGTTGAAGCCTATTATGATTATCGGTTGGAACCCATGGGAATGACGTTTAAAGAACTGCTCAAAATCGGCCGCGTGGAACCCGAAAAATGGGAGTACAAAAAATACGAAAAGATGGGCGGTTTCGGGACGCCCACCGGAAAAATTGAGCTTTCCTCGACGGTTATGGAAAAACTGGGATACGATCCCCTTCCCTATTATCAAGAGCCTCCGGAAAGCCCTGAGCGATCCCCGGAGCTGGTTGAGAAGTATCCATATATCCTAATCACCGGCGGCCGCTTCCATCCTTACTTTCATTCGGAGCACCGCCAGATCGAAAAACTGCGCAAGCGATATCCCTGGGCCACCATGCAGATTCATCCCGACACGGCCAAAGAGCTGGGGCTGATCGATGGCGACTGGGCCTGGATCGAGACCCAGCATGGCCGCGTAATGCAAAAAGTCCAGACTTTCGAGGGCATTGATCCCCGCGTGGTACACGGGCAGCACGGGTGGTGGTATCCGGAGATGCCGGGCGAAGAACCCTGGCTGCACGGCGTGTGGGTGTCCAATATCAACGTCTGCACCTCCAGCGATGAGGAAGAGTGTGATGAGGCGCTGGGCTCCTGGCCGCTGCGCACCTTCCAGTGCAAAGTATATAAAGTCAAAAGCTACGGTGATGGACATCCGGTGGGGGGATAGCTGGCTATCTGAAATATTTCTACCCTTCTTCCTGCCTTAATGGCGGGAAGAAGGGTTTTCTTAGGCGTAATGACCAAGATTCAATCTTTCATCTTTCAAAATAAGATATAAGCTGATCTGACAACACGCTGATTTGTGATAGGTTTACGATACCTGAAAAAACGAGGATAGATTCTTATTTTTTAGATAGGTAAAAGGACTTAGTGAGGTACTAGATGTTAATAAGTTAGCATATCAGGCGGTTGGATGAAATTGGGTTTGAATGTGAGGCATAAGCGAAGATATCATAACTTTTGAGTCAGTTTAAAAATGCCGGCTCCGACGTCAGTAGATGGACCTGAATAGGCTTTATTTTAAAGTCATATTTTTAACATCGTTAATGACTAAGGAAAGAACAGGGAGAGGCGGTCTTTAACCGCCTCCCCCAATTTTTTGCAATTATGGATTACGGCCTGCAGGAGGTGATCTCGGTTCCGTCGCTGTCTCCATCAGGGTCACTGTTTTCTTCCGCTCTATAAATCAACGTGACGTGGGTGACATCCACCACCGTGTATGTCAGGCAGTTAAGAGTCCATTGGTAGCCGGTTACCTGGCATGTCCCGCTGACGCCGGTAGTGCAAGTGAATAAGGTCGAACCATCGCTAAAGACACCGTAGACATTGGCATTGGCCACCGGATTATTACCGGCGTCTTTGACGGTAATGGTCACCGTAGTGCTCCAAAATCCCCAGAAAAGATTCGCGCTAGTGGCATCCAGGTCCGCGACGTGTAAGGTGTTCGTCACCACCTCGATTGGGATTTCCTGGGGAAAGGATGCCTTTGCACCGATATCGTCGGTGACAGTCAGCGTTACGGTATAATTTCCCTCAGCCATGAAGGTATGGCTTGGTGCTATTCCACTGCCGGTGCTGCCGTCGCCAAAATCCCATTCATAGCTTTCGATTGATCCATCAGTGTCGTAAGAGCCAGCTGCATCGAATTCACAGATACTTCCGTTGCAGTCATATTCAAATGAAGCCACCGGCGCTTCATTGGTATTATTGACGGTTACCGTGATTAATGCTGATTCAGTTGTCTGATCGGCGCTGTCGGTTGCGCGGGATTGCAAGGTGTGGTTGTCCTCAGCGTAAAGAGCGGTTTCCCAGGTCGCCTCGTAAAATCCGCTCGCTGAGTTATACCCGACGGGTTTCCAGGTGTCCCCATTCAAACTCCATTCAACCGTCAGAGTGCCGGGGGCATCGTTGAAGTCGGAAGCATCGATTTGAACCGTGACCGTGCCGAAAACTGTTTCGCCATCTGTTGGATAGTCAATACTGACCTCCGGCGGTGTGTCTACAGGGGTTACCGCCTGTAGGGCGGCTAAGGCATTTATGAGTCCAGATCCACAGGCACTATCCGTGTTTTGATCTGCCGTATCCTTCAGGATTTGGCGAATCTCTTCATGTGTCAAGAGCGGATTTTCGGACAGCAGCAATGCGGCCACACCTGAGACATGCGGAGCAGCCATCGAGGTGCCGGAAAAATACCAGTAAGCAAAAGCACAAACCTCCTGCGTGTTAGGATCGAATGTGTTCTGAAGCACCATTAACCAGTCGAGATCACCGTCGCCGTCCACGTCTAGCTTTTGATCTGTACCTCCGGGCCCACACAGCTCATTGCCCCTGTTTGAATAAGGTGCAAGGCTTTTGTCGTAAAGGGTAGCACCCACGGAGATCACTTGGGAATATCTTGCCGGGTACAGGGGAGTGTCGGCACCGTCGTTGCCGGATGATGCGACCATCAGCACGCCGCTGTCGTGGGCGTAGCTAACGGCATCTTCAAGAGCTCGTAACCAAAATCTTCGTGCAGAAGTGCCGAAACTCATGTTAATAATATCCGCTCCGTTATCCACAGCGAAACGGATACCATCGGCAATTTGACTGATCGAGCCTGTCCCGTTTGAGTTCAGCACTTTGACCGGCATAAGTGACGCGTTGTACGCAATGCCGGCTACCCCTTCACCATTGTGCGTGCTCTGGGCAATTGTTCCGGCAACATGGGTACCGTGACTCAAGTCATCATTCGCATGGGCGTCACCGTTGACGAAATCCCAACCAGAAACAAAATTGGTTGCCATAAGGTCCGGAGCCTGACAAAAGCTAGCATAATTTTCATAGGCAATGCCGGAGTCTAAAACCGCCACCGTCACTGTGTTGCTGCCGCCAGGGTTTAAATCCCATGCATCTTGCATGTGAATACTGCCAGAATTTGGATCATCGTTGTTCAGATGCCATTGAAGTAGATATCCGGGATCGTTAGGTACAAGGGTTGCATGTACGATCCAATTTGGATGGGCATAAAGCACACGCGGATTTCGATTCAGTGCATTGACAGTCTGCCAGACGAGGCCTCTGGGCACTTTAAGCAGACTAAAGGCTTTTTTAAAACGTCTGTGTTTCATTTTTGCTCTCAACTTCTGCATGATCCGAGCGGCCTCGTCATCCGTCACGGATTCCATAAACTTAACAATTACTTGATCCGGAACAAACTGCGCTGGCGGAGGAGCGATGTTTCCGAAATAAGCACCACCTATGTCAAGTTCAGCCATTGCAGAAATGGAGAGAAATACAGAAAGAAGAAGTGTGGCTGAGAAAAAATAGACTTTTTTGCTTAGCATTGTTTCCTCCTTTCTTATTAATTAAAAAAGCCGAGCTTCCTCATCAAGGCAACTCAGCTTTTTGGTTAATACAAATTGCATGCTTTCTCCGCCAGAAGATATTATTTATGTAGGCAATTTACTGAATATGGTTTATGTCGGTATCCTTTCGGTCTCGGGAAAGTTCAATTTTAGATAATGAGAGAGGTCGCAAGTAACAGCATCTACAGGAACGAGCGCAACAAAAGTAGGTTCAAGAATTTGAGATCATTGTGATAAGTTTTTGATTATCTAAAACACTCATTATTGTCAATAAAAATGGCAAAAAGCTATAAAATAAAGGCAGTTATAGCAACATATGTAGTTACATAGATGATATTATCCCCATATTACAGGCCTAATTAGTATTAGGACAATATTAGAAAATAGGGTAATAATGAAAGCAAATTTGAATAATCATTTAAGCAGGTTTTTTCAGCCAAATACGTAGCTTTGTGAATCTGTTATATATTGAGATAATCTGCAAAAAACCAGGCCATTGAAAACCTGCGATATCGTAAAATATCACAAATTACCCCAAATTGCAGATATGTAAATGGGATCTGCAGTTTGTCATATTTTATTGAAGCTCACATTTTGGAATGTAAGATCAACTATCCGCTTTTACATCTTAAGTCATTTTAATAACCACCAGGGTTATATCATCTTCTGTTTGAGCACCCTGTTGAAAATTTTTTAAAGACGCCAGCAGTATATTGATAATTTGATTCGCACTTGACGAGGAATTTTCTCGAATGATATCGTAGATTCGTTCTTTGCCAAACATGTCTCCTTTCTGGTTGAATGCCTCCCAGATGCCGTCTGTGCTTAGGAAAATTATTTGGCCGCTTTTTAAATCTGTTTTTATATACTCCTTATACTTCCAATTTTCATCTATACCCAAAGCGATTCCCGATCCAGCAAGTTCTTCAAACGAGTTGGCAATGGGATCATAAAATACGGCAGGGTCATGTCCGGCCCGAACCCAATGGGCTTGCCTTTTAGTTGTATCAATATTCAAATAAAACATGGTCATAAATTGGCCTGAATCCTCTACATCCTGAACCAGCTGGCGGTTGACATCAGAGATTATGCCCCCTGAATTCCCCGGCTGTGACATGCGCTGCCGCAGAGCCGAGCGTACCGTGGCCATTAAGAGAGCGGAGGAAATGCCATGTCCGGATACATCACCGATGGCGATGGCGATCTGCCCCTTATCACCCGAATCACCGGTAATAAAATCATAATAATCGCCCCCGGTTTCGTCACAATAAATGCTTCGACCGGCGATATCCAGCTTTTCCATCTGAGGATTTGTATTGGGCAAAAGGTTTTGCTGGACTTCACGGGCCAGACCGAGCGACTGTTTTATCATGTCATGCTCCAGGCTCAAGGTTCTGAAGCGGTCTGCCAGGGCCAGCTGGAGAAGAATGACCTCGATTGCTGAACCGAATTGTCCACTGTACGGAGTAACATATGGAAGTAAGCCGAAAATCGTTGAAGCTTCATACATGGTGCTCAATGCCAAAAATGCAAACGCGAGCAGGAAAAAGCGCGCCGGCCGGAATCCACGCCGCCAGCAAATGAGAGCGGTGAGCAAAAATATCGGCGGGACCAGTATCGATTGAAGACTGATGGCCATCGTCATCACGGATAGATTCACAAAAGGAATCATGGCCGCCAGGACAAGCGCTATAATCATGGCAGCCGACAATAGTTTATCGAAAAAAGGGGCGTTTTCTTTTGTGATTAAGAAAGATTTGGCGAATAAATTGCCCCAGAAAAAAGTGAGGGAAATAAAGATCAATATCAGAACCTGACCCAGATGGATTCCAACCTGAAAATGCTCCCACAGCAGTCCATTGGCTTCCAGGAACAACAGGCCTATAAATAGTAAATACATCAGGTAATAAAAACGATTGAGTTCACGCAGCGAGATTAGCAAAATGAGATTATATAAAAACATGGCCAGCATGATGCCGTAATAAACACCGAACCATAGCGATCGTGCGCGAGACACTCCCTGGTAGGCGTTATCGGTTAAGATTTGCAAAGGGATGATCTTGGCTTCGGAGCTCTCCACCCGCAGATAGAAGGTTACGGGTTGTAAAAAGGCCTCAGGTGGGAGAAAAGCGGTCGGTGTGCTTGGCTGTAGGTCGGGTCCGGTTGGTAAAATGCGCCCCACCTCCTTGGCAAACCAACCGCCGTCAGGGAATTTGGGTATGTAGAGCGTGGCATAATCTATCCGGTTCGGCCAGTCGAAGTACAGCAGCCACTTTTTCTGTGAGACTTGATCTTGGAATGCATCTATGGTGAAACGGATCCAATAAGCTGAAGAATTCAATCCAAGATTGAGCATCTTGCCCGTTTGTCTGACAAAGCGGAGTGACATCTGGGGTGAAGACACATCATCTATGGTAATCTCTTTAAACGGGTCCTCCATATAAGCCAGATAAGGACCAAGGTAATAGTGCTCTATATCCGGTGTCAGCTCGAGAATCGGTTCAGCCGGGGCTGCGTCGATCGGCCATGTGATCCCTCCCCAAATGACAAACACCAGAATCACAGCCACGCTTGCAGGAGTTCGATGACGGCATGCTTTTTTACTGGACCCACCGCGCATACAGATTCCTCTAATTTGAGTTCAACTGCCCTTACCCAAATATCTTTCAAGGTCGTTGCAATGAAAGCCCTAAAAATCCAATGGGTGCTAAAACAGGCGTTTTATGAATACAGATTTCAGCCGGGTATCGCAAGGTTTCTCAGTAAATATCAAATCGGCGAAGCCAACCGAAAGCCCCCCCGTTCTGACCAACCATACGGTTGAAACCTGAAGCGGTATCCACAACGAGCAGCCTCCGCCTTGTAATTCCACGAACCGCTCCGCAGCACTCTCAGATTTTTTCCTTCTAAATAATTGGGCTTCCATTCATCTTGGCGAGGATCATAAGGAAACGGTTTCTTCCAACGGGTGGCACACCATTCCCAACCATTACCCGCGCAATCGAACAGACCAAAAGGGCTGACCCCAGTCGGATAAATTCCCACCGGTGTCGTCGAGCAAACCTTCTGATCGCCTTCCCTGGCGTTCGACAAGTGGGCCTCGAATTTATTGCCCCAGGGATACATCCGCCCATCAACCCCCCTGGCTCCTTTCTCCCACTCAGCTTCGGTGGGCAAGC
>JASFIX010000133.1:0-8701 GCA_050122435.1 Desulfobacterales bacterium | reverse complement strand
AGCCGCCGCCAGATCCTGATATATTCTCAGGACCATGGGAATCAGGGTCTCGGGATCAAATGGTTTTATCAAATAATCCATAGCCCCTATTTTCATGGCTTCAACAGCGGTTTCAACGGTTGCATATGCGGTCATCATAATCACATTGACATCCGCAAAATTCTCTCTGGCGTTTTGGAGGACTTCCACACCGTCCATGCCCGGCATCTTGATATCCAGCAGCATCAATTGATATTCCTGCTTTGTCAGCTGATCCAAAGCTTCCGAACCGGAGGCGGCCATGTCCACCGCAAAGCCCTCCTCTAGTAACCATTCCTTGAGTGAATCGCGCACAATGAGTTCGTCATCGACCACCAGAATGCGAAAACCCTCGCGCTTCTGTTTGGGCAGTTCAATGGCATCCGTCGGACAAGCCTCGACACAGGCCCCGCAGTGATTACAGCAAGCAAAATCAATCATGTAGGAGTTGGGAATGGCATGGGGGACCGGAAGATATATTGCTTTGCGCTTTGCCAGCCCGGCATTGAATTCGTCGGGAACCTCCACGGGGCAGACCTTGGTACACTCTCCACAACCGGTGCACAGATCCGAATTGACCCAATTCGGATGTTCCTTCAACTGGACCTGGAAACGGCCGGGTTCACCGTCGATTGAAACCAGCTCGGTACCAAGCAGAATGTCGATATTTTCATGAAAAAGTCCCTTGCGAAGGCAATATTGCGAGCTGGCATCACGATCGACTAAAGGAAGCATTTTGCACATCCCGCACCGATCGGTGGGAAACTGATAGTCAAGTTGACTCAAAATGCCGCCGATATGGGAGGACCGGTCTATCAGGGTAACACCATAACCATATTCAGCCAGGTCCAAGGCCGAGCGGATGCCGCTGATCCCGGCTCCGACAACTAGCGCTTTGCCAATTTTTCTGGTCATATGACCCCCACCTTTTGGTTGGTTCTTTTCGCGCAATTCTCCATTAATTTATGCCCACAACCTCGGAAAACTCATCCTCACGAAATACCGAAAGCGGTGGTTCTTGCTCGATACTTTTGCCGGCCTCATAGTCAAAGGCTTTCTGCGTATCGTGGGCGATAGTTCGAAACAGCTCCATAACCGGAATATCATTCGGGCAGGCATTGGAACATTGACCGCAGCCCACACAGGCCGTGCTCATATGCGCCAATCGCGTCATGTGGTAGAAAAGTGTATCGGTCGGCATTTTAATGACCCCCTTGCGATTGGCCCACTGCAAGTACTGAGAGGGATCATGGTTAAATACATCGGTAACAAAAACGCACTCCTTACAGTAACAAACCGGACAGGCGACCCGACAGTTGTAGCAGTTGACACAGGTGGCAAAATAGGCCGACATTTTTTCCAGGCTGTCGGTCGCCTCGTGTGTCTTGGCGAACATGTCATCCCGGTATTTGGTGCGCTGGGTGATTACAGCATTAATGGCATCCTGGCGGGCGCGAGGTGCATCTGTAGTCGAAAGATTCATTTGCTTTAGAATCTGATCTCCGGCTTCAGTTTGCGACTGAACCATTAGAAATTGGTCGATATTCACACCGTACAGGCCGATGAGAATATCCGCATTGTCCGCCACCGGATACTCACAGGCCTTGCAGGCTGGTGCCAGGTCTAAGCCTTCAATCTGGCCGCTTTTACCTTGCAACACGTTTTGAAGGAACACGACTGTCGATTCGGCGGCGTTCTGTTCCACCAGCTGAAAATAATCTTTGTTTTGTAAGGCTCCCAGGCAATCCACACCAATCAAAATAACTTCCTCGGTGCGCCCTTGCTTAAGTTTCACAAGCTCCACAAAGGCTCGAATCTCGCACGGCCGCAATACAGCTGCAACCTTCGCACCCATCGGTTTGCGGGTCAGCCGCGATACAATCTTGGCGGCGTTAATCGGAAAGGCCGGTGCCAGCGGATCAATCCCATTGAGATGATCCGGGTCGGTCACCAGGGTCGGCATGACCATGTTTTTCATCGGCAGATGCTGGGGCACCAGCAGTGATTGGATTTCTTCGGTTTCGAGAATATTTTTAAAAAAGCCCCGCAGAGATCCTAAAATGTCTTTGTCTTTCACATCGATCTTCGCCGTAATCGCCATATGTACCTCCGGCACTTGCTGTAAGTTATTAGTTACTCGTTATAGGTTATTCGTTTTTTGGCGTCGCCGCTGCCCAACTGCGGATATTGCTTTGAGATATTCCCAATAACTGTTAACTAAAAACGAATAACTTTTTCCATCTCTGAACCCTTAACGCGCAGCCCGCAACCCGCAACGCGAACCTCAAATCACCATCTTCAATTTGGCCTGACTGGGTCCCAAAGCCTTTATTTGAGCAACCAAATCTCGCATGACCTCAGCAAGCTGGATGCCGTCACTGGCGCCGATCCAGGTTAAGCGCAACCGTTGTTGATCAAAACCAAATTGCGGCAGAATCTCCTTGAGCAGCTTTATCCGCCGGCGGGCCTTATAATTACCGTTGATATAATGGCAATCGCCTGGATGGCACCCGCTGATCAGCACCCCGTCAGCCCCTTCCAGGAAGGCTTTGATCACATATTGGGGATCCACCATACCGGTGCACATTACCCGGATCGCTTTTACATTGGGAGGATACGACAGGCGCGAGGTACCCGCCAAATCCGCCGCCGTATAGGTACACCAGTTGCAAAAAAAGGCTACAATTGTCGGTTCGAATTCGCTCATCTGATAACTCCTTTCTAACCGGCTAATAAACCATCAATCTCTGCAAAAACCTGCTTGTCGGTGAAGTGCCGAACCTTGGCGGCCCCGCTGGGGCAGTGGGCGGAACAACTACCGCAACCCTTGCACACGGCTTCATTTACCTCGCTAACACCTTTGAATTCATTGAATTCGATCGCCGTGTAGGCGCACAGTCCGATACATGCCTGGCAGCCGACACATATGTCCGGGTCGATGAATGAAATCATCGGGGCGACCGCGACCTCTCCGGAGGCGCTAAGGGCCAGCGCCTCGGCCGCGGCGCCTTTGGCCTGCGCCACGGTGTCAGGAATATCCTTGGGCCCCTGACAGGCTCCAGCCAGAAAAACACCGCTGGACGGGGTCGAGACCGGCTCAAGTTTAGGGTGTTCCTCTTGAAAGAAACCGTCACTTCCAAGGCTGATGCCAAAAATCCGCGACACGGTATTAGCGTCCGAACGGGCCTCCATGGCGGTGCACAGGATCACCATCTCTACCGGAACCTTCACTATTCTATCCGAAAGTGTATCTTCAGCGGTTACCGTCAGGATGCCGTCGTTTTCTTCCACCCGCGAGGCCTTGCCGCGAACCATGCGCACACCCTCGCTCTGGACGCGCTTGTAAAACTCTTCATACCCTTTGCCAAAGCAACGCATATCAATGTAGAAATTGTAAATATTTGTGTCGTGTCCACACTTGTCCTTGAGAAGATGCGCATATTTCAGCGCATACATACAGCAGGTGCGTGAACAATACTCGTGGTAGTTAATATCGCGGCTGCCGATGCAATGAAGGATCGCCACGCTTTTGGGTGGCTCGGTGAATTTCAAGCGGTCGTTGGGATCGCGCTTAAGGAGCTTACCGCCCGTCGGTCCGGTGGCGTTGGAAAGCCGCTCGAACTCCAGATTGGTGAAAACATTGGCGTACCGGCCGTATCCATATTGCTGCATTGGGGTCGGATCAAGGGGATCGAAGCCGGTGGCAACAATGATTGAGCCCACCTCGATCTCTTCGACCCTGTTCGCCATTTCGTGATTGATCGCCTTGGCTTCACAGACGTCCACACACAGCTTGCATTCGCAACATCCTCCGCAATCTACACAGCGGGCCGCTTCTTTCGTGGCCGCCGCCTCGGAAAAATTTTGGTCCACCTCATCGAAATTTTTAGCCCGTTCGACGGGATCCAGATGGGCGGATACCACTCTGGGAGTATTTTTGATTTTTTCCGGAATTTCCTGCCAGTCATTTCCTGGAGGCGCCTCGGCAACCTGTTCGACAGCGTACTGATCCAGATCCTCACCGCTGATAAAGCGGTGCATGGCCGCCACCGCCTTGTGGCCGGCCGCCACAGCTTCGATAACCGTCGCCGGGCCGGAGACGGCATCACCGCCGGCAAATACATCGGGAAGGCTGGTTTGAAAAGTGTAAGGATTCACCGTAAAGGTGTTTCGCGAAGTCAGTTTGAGATTGGGTTCTACTGCGCTCCAGGAAACATCAATTTTCTGACCGATGGCCGGTATGACCGCATCACATGCCATTACGAATTCAGATCCCTCAACCGGCACCGGTCGCCTTCGCCCGCTGGCATCCGGCGGGCCGAGTTCGGTACGAATGCATTCAAAGCCGGTCACTTTTCCGTCCTGATGATGGATGCTTGCCGGAGCAGTCAGGTATGAAAATTCAATACCTTCCTCCTTCGCGCCCTGTAATTCTTCAGGGTAGGCCGGCATTTCCTGCTCGGAGCGGCGGTAAACCACGGTCACCTTCTCGGCCCCGAGACGTTTTGCCACCCGAGCGGCGTCTATGGCCACATTTCCGCCGCCGATGACAATGACCTGCTTGCCGGGAACCTCTCCCTTGCCCAGATTTACTTCTCTTAAAAAAGCGAGGGCATCGATGACTCCCGCAGCCTGTTCTTCTCCCGGAATGTGCATCTGAATGGCGTCATGGGCGCCAATTCCCAAAAATATGGCGGCAAAGCCGTCTCGCCTGAGATCTTCCAGAGACAGGTCCGACCCGAATCGAACGCCGGTTTTGATTTCTATCCCGTGTTTGAGAATAAAATTGATTTCATTGTCCAGAACCTCCGGCGGCAGTCGGTAGTCTGGAATCCCTACCCGTAGCATCCCGCCGGCTTGATCCAGTGCCTCAAAAATGGTGACCCGGTAGCCTTTTAATCGCATATAATAGGCGACCGTAAGACCGGCGGGTCCTGAACCGATCACCGCTATCTTCTCCGCCCGGTCTTCGATCTCTGGCAGAGGTAGCTCGGAAAGGTCCACCTGGTCTGCTGCAAACCTTTTCAGATCACGGATGGCTATGGCGGAGTCCACCTCGGCGCGGCGACATTCTTTTTCACAGGGGGCCGGACAGACGCGGCCGAGGCTTCCCGGCAGGGGTATTTTCTTCATGATGAGATTGACCGCTTCCCGATACCTGCCCGATTTAACCAGCGCTACGTATCCCTGAACATTCGTCCCGGCCGGACAGGTCTGAACACAAGGGGCACGGTCGTATTTGTCGATACAGTAGGTAATGGGTACGGCCTGGGGAAAAGGCCTGTAGATGGCCTTTCTGTTTTTGGTGCCCACGTCCCATTCATTGGAAAACTCGATCGGGCAAACCTTTTCGCACTCGCCGCACCCGGTACAACTATCCTCTATGTAGCGCGACTTGCGGCGGACTTTTACCTTGAAATTGCCGATGAAGCCACTGACATCCTCGACCTCGCTGTATGAGAGCAGCTCGATCTTTGCTTCCTGGCCTACGGAGACCATCTTGGGCGTACCGATGCAGGCGGCACAGTCCAGGGTGGGAAAAGTTTTGTCGTATTGCAGCATATGACCGCCGATGGTTGGCTGTCTCTCAACCAGGTAGGCTTTGAATCCGGCCTTGGCAATATCGAGGGCGGCCTGCATGCCGGCAATACCGCCACCGACTACCAGCGTATTTGTACACACCGGAAAAGTGGCCGGTGTTAAATCGTATTGGTAGGCAACCCGTAAGATACCGGCGACCGCCAGGGTCTTGGCCTTTTGGGTGGCCTCGTCTTCATCTTCGGTGACCCATGAGACATGCTCGCGCACGCAAACCATGTGAAAGGCCCGATAGGGATTGAGGCCGGCCCGCTGGCAGGCTGCCCGAAAGGTTTTTTCGTGCATGCGCGGGGAGCAAGAGGCCACAACCACGCGGGTCAGCTGGTAGTCCCGAATATCATTTTCAATAAGTTCCTGCCCGGGATCGGAGCACATGAACAGATAATCCCTTGATATGGCCACATTCGGCAAGCCAGCCACATACTCAGCGACCTCCTGCACTCGAACCCGATAAGCGATATTGATGCCGCAGTGGCAGATATAAAAACCGATTCGTTCAGACATGGCAGACCTCCCGATCAACACTCAAATCAACGCGTTCCGTCATCTTGGCCTCATCTTTCGTCATCACCGACTGCAATAACAACTCCGCCAGGTCCCGGACGACAATTCGATCCCCGACCCCCAGATCCCTGACAGCATCGTTCAGCATGCGGTTGCAATAAGGACAGGCTGTGGCAATCACCTCAGCGCCGGTGCTGAGAGCCTCTTTGACACGCAGCACATCCAAACGCTGATTGCGGGGATAGTCGCCCCAAGCGCCTCCGCCGCCGCCCCCGCAACACAAACTGTTTTCTCTATGGCTTGCCATTTCGACCAGTGTAAGCCCCGGGATTTTCATCAAAACCCGGCGGGGCGCTTCGTAGATGCCCTGGTGACGCCCCAGATAGCAAGGGTCGTGATAGGTAACCGTGGCGGGCACTTCCAGAGTCGGGCTTAAATCACCCTGAGCCAGCCGTCGGTCGAGAAGCGCTGTGTAATGCTCGACGGCAACCGTATCTTTCAAGCCGGCATAGCTATTTTTAAACGTGTTCAGACAGTGGGGCGAGGTGGTCAGTATCTTCTTTACCCCGGCCTGCAGGAAAAGATCGGTATTTTTAAGGGCAAGCTCCGAGAAAATTTCATTATCCCCCAGACTGTCGGCCGGGTGGCCGCAGCAATTTTCTTCAGGACCAAGGGTACCAAAAGCGATGCCTGCAAATTCCAGCAGTTGCAGGATCGCCCGGCCGGCTTTGCGGTTGCTCAGATCGTAAGCCGTTGTACAACAGGCGAACAGGCAGTACTCGTGCTCAGGTGTAAACACCGGCAGGTTGCGATCTGCGGCCCATTCCAGCCGCTGGGTGCGAACACCCCCCCAGGGGTTACCGCTGGCCTTCAGACTATCCAGCGGCGCCACCAAGGACGGGGGTGTTTTCCCTGCACCGACATTAATCCCCCGCACCGCTTTGATGACATCGATGATCTCGATACCGCGCGGGCAGGTCACGCCGCACGCATTGCAGGTCACACAGTTCCAGACAGCTTGATCAATGGACTGTTCGCTTCCGGTTTCCAAAGCGAGCTGCCGTAGAATCCGGCGCGGGCTATAGGACATAACCGGGTTCCAGGGGCATACGCTCGTGCAGGTACCACATTGTAGGCAGCTCATGAAGATTTCGCTGGCTTCGGCGATGACATCCTCAACCTCAACCCCCGAGTCTTTTGAAGCCTTTTCCCTGACGTTCGCCAAAAATATGGCCAGCGGCCTGTAAAAAAGATGGGACCATTTTCCAAAAGGGACCTCGATGATCAGCATCGGTACGGCCACTGCCAGATGGATGACATACATGACATATGTTCCCATCGGCCATCCAGCAATGCGCAAGGCATGCATTATAATCCCGGTTAGCGTCGTAAAGAAAAGTAGAATTAAAAAAAGCCAGTCGGAAAACTCTGAGTAGCGGTGGATAGATTCCTCTTTCTTAAGCCGGCTGCGAAACATCTCCACCGTGATGACGAGCAGGACACCGGTGGCGTAATAACCAAAAATACTCGTGAAATGCCAGCTGCTGTCGTCTACCTGGAACCAGCGGATAAAAACAATGACCAACGACATCATGGTCAGATAACCGCTTACCAGGATAAAGTGCTTCAGCCAGCGACTGTGATCTTCTCCGCATTGCCGCCATCGTTTTTGGGTTACAAAGTTCAGAACAAAGGCTTTGGCTTCTGTAATATAGAGCCAGAACGGCACCTTTATATCGCTCATGATCAGGCGATACATTCTAAAGGCGTTTGACAGCAGGAAAGCAGAAAGGATGGCGGCCATTGCCAAATCACCGATCTCGATCCACATCACCGGCGCAAAGGAATTAACGGCAACACGATCGGTGATGACCGGTCCGTGAAAAAGCGCGAAGGTCACTATGATCCCCAAAGCAACCGTAATTAGCGCACCGATTTCCCAGGCCTCGGAGAGATAGAACCGCCTAGCAAGCCCGGTCCAGTCGTACTGGGCGGTCAGCCAGCGTCGGGTGGCCATCATCGTCTCGGCCGGCTCGGCACCTCGGGGACAGTCTTTATTGCAATCACCGCAGTAATAGCACAGCCAGGGCACTGGTGATTTGAGCAATTTGTCCCTCAGGCCAAGTTGAAGATAACGATATATCTTCCGTGGAAACGCATGCATCCCGCTGGACAGCGGACACGATGCACTGCAGGTGCCGCACTGCATGCAGATCTCCATGTCCCTGGCTCCAAATTTTGCCACCTCGCGATACAGTTCAGGATCCAGACGGTCATCCATAAATCCAGCCACTTTCTTTGGTTGTTATTTCTTTTCGAAAAGTCATGGCGTTTTGCCCTGAAGCCTAAAAATCATTTTCCTTTATCCTCATCCGGCGAACATTCCGCAGTGGTTGTCAACCGGTGAACGAGCGCGATAAGTTTGTCTGCTTCCAGCGGTTTCTCCAGATAGGCGCCGGGTTTGGGAAAACCTTTATCCCGGCTTGTGCGCTGGAATTTTTGGTAAAATGAAAACGTTTTCTTATCAATGGTGGACACCATGATAACCGGAACATTCTTGAGCTCTTCATGCGCTTTGAGC
>JASFIX010000132.1:0-8743 GCA_050122435.1 Desulfobacterales bacterium | reverse complement strand
GGTGCTCACCGAAACCCATAAACGCGGTGGGTCGATTGTCATACCGGCATTCGCTTACGGCCGCACCCAGGAGCTGCTCTACACCCTGCATGAGCTTTATGATGAAACCGACGTTCCGCGAATGCCGATTTATGTCGACAGCCCGCTGGCGACCAAAATTACTCGGGTTTTTGGGGAGCATCCGGAAGTTTATGATGAGGAAACCCACGATGCCTTTCTGGAGAAGGGTAAAAATCCGTTTTCGATGGACAAGATTCATTTTGTGGGATCCGTAGAAGAATCCATCGCACTCAACCACGAAACCAAACCGCACATTGTGCTGTCGGCCTCCGGGATGTGTGAAGCCGGGCGCATCCTGCATCACTTGCGCTACAAAATTCACAATGCCAAAAATACGGTCCTGATGGTCGGCTACCAGGCACAGAATACCTTAGGCCGGCGAATTCTTGACCTGGGTCTCGACTATGCGAAATCCGGTCGTAGGGGTGTTCCACCGGTCGTGAAAATTTTCAACAAAGAGTACCCCTTGAAAGCGCATGTTGTCAGACTGGGAGGATTCAGCGCCCATGCCGACAAAAATGAAATGCTGCATTTTCTAAAAAAGTCCAATTTAAAAATAAAAAAAATCGCTCTCGTCCACGGCGAAGAAGATCAGATCCTGTCATTTGCCGATTTTTTGAAAAAGGAAGGGTTTTCAGTCGTGGTGCCTAAACGGGGTGAGTCAGTGGAAGTCAAATAAGCCTTAATTTGAGCGTTTTAAATTTAAAAAAAAGAGAATTTACCACTTCCATGAATCGTCCCCCTGGGCCATGACTTGGCCATTTCCGGCATGAGTCGGTATGCAGCTTAGCTATAACGTTATACTCAGAAGTTCTATGGAAAAATTATCGAAAAAACAAAAAAGGCCTTTGGCAATTTTAACTCTTATGGCCTGCATCTCATCCCTGACGTTATAACCCGCATAAAAACCTTTTTCCTGCCAAATTCATAGGCGTTCCCCAAACAAAAATTTTTTTTATAGATATGAACGCTTGACGTTATTAACGAATTGCGTTAATATTTAATTATGATAAAATCTTTCCAGGATAAAGAAACCGAAAAAATATTTAATCGGCTCTTTTCTGGGAAATTACCTCAAAACATTCAGCATCTTGCACGAAGAAAATTGATTATGCTGGATGCGGCAACCGAATTAAATACGCTGCGTCTTCTACCCGGAAACAGATTGCAAGCTCTGAAAGGTGATCGAAAAGGACAACACAGCATCCGTATAAACAATCAGTGGCGCATATGTTTCAAATGGAAAGCTGGAGATGCTTACGATGTTGAAATAGCGGATTATCATTAGGAGGCTATAATGAAGGGAAAAAAACTTCCTCCCATCCATCCAGGTGAAATTCTGATGGAAGAATTTCTGAAACCAATGGGCATCAGTCAATATCGGCTGGCCAAGGATATAACTGTGCCACCAAGACGTATTAATGAAATTGTGCACGGAAAAAGAGCCATTACCGCAGATACGGCTCTGCGATTAGGGCGATTTTTTGGTATGTCCCCTCACTTTTGGTTAAATCTTCAAACCCGTTATGATCTCGAGATCACGGAAGATTCGCTTGCGAATCGTCTTGACCAAGAAGTGCACGGCCTCAAATCCAATGCCGCTTAGATCATATTTGAGGGTATAACCATGGCATGAACACTAACTGAGATTTCGCTGCGTTCAATCCTACCAGTTTTTGCTTTTCGTTCGATTGAAAAACAATGAATCTATTATTTGATTTGGATGGCACCCTGACGGACCCGTTTACCGGCATTACCAAATGCATAGGGTATGCCTTGGATATGCTAGACAGGGAATCACCCCCCAGAGAGAGTTTGCATTGGTGTATCGGCCCGCCCTTGAAGGACAGCTTCGCGAAGCTGCTTGACTCTGCTGATGACGCGATAATCGCAAAGGCCGTCGCATTTTATCGTGAAAGATTCAGCACGGTTGGATTATTTGAGAATGAAGTCTATGACGGTATCCCTGAAGCGCTGGAAGCTTTACAGAAAAATAATCATACACTCTATGTGGCCACATCCAAACCAGCCGTTTATGCTGAGCGGATTATCGCCTATTTTGGTTTACAATGTTATTTCAAGGGTGTTTTTGGGAGCGAACTCGATGGAACTCGAAGCGATAAAACCAGTCTGATATCCCATATCCTGAAAAAGGAAATGATTGCTCCGTCTGAGACATCGATGGTTGGCGATCGCATGCATGATATTGTCGGTGCCACAGATAATGGCATATATGGTTTTGGCGTTCTCTGGGGGTATGGAACCAAGGATGAATTAGAGAATTCGGGCGCACACGCATTTTTCAAGACCCCTCGAGATTTGGTCACCGCATTTAATGAAAAATCGAAGCCCTCCAAAAACTCCCGGTTCAAAAGCCGGGTAGATGGAGGTCGACCTGCCAATTAAATTTAATGGTTGAAGCGAGCTCAATGGTTGATGCAAATCATAAATTAAAGGAGATTCAATGAAGCCGGCAAAGATCTTTGCGGTAATTGGAATGGTGATTTTAGGATTCTGTTTTTCATCCGGCGCCCTATCAGACGAGGCGAAGGAAGCGGCAGCAGTGACGGCCGCAAAAACATGGTTAGCACTTGTTGATGAAGGAATATATGGTGATAGCTGGGAAACCGCAGCAGCCTATTTCAAGAGTGCCATAACCAAAGAAAAATGGAAGCAGATGCTGACGGCCGTGAGGAGTCCGCTGGGCGATCCGGTTTCAAGAGAACTCAGCTCAAAAACCTACGCACAATCTTTACCCGGTGCACCGGATGGCGAATATGTGGTTATCCAATTTGCGACATCATTCCAAAATAAGAAATCTGCAATTGAGACCATCACCCCGATGCTTGATAATGACGGCGAGTGGCGAGTCTCCGGTTATTATATTAAATAACCTTTGGAATCTTTTCCTTACATCATTGGACGGTGAATTTGGAGGTGCCGAATGTTAAAGCGGTTGCCTTTTGCGGTTGGCTTAATTGCCGCCATTGTCATCGGCTGCCTATCAAATCAAGGACGTGTAACCAACAGCGCTGCTGAAGACGAGTTCGGAAACATTGTGGTTTCTCGCCGGGCCTTGACGGCGCACGGCGGCCGCGTCGATTGGTGTGCCTCAAACAATCTAATTGCTTTTGATCGCATGACCGGCAAGGACAGCAGCGAGGTCTTTGTGATTCGCCCGGACGGAAGCGGAGAGCGATGTATCACCTGCAATATACCGGACTTGCCAAAGGGAATTCGAGGGCAGCCCGCCTGGCATCCGAGTGGTAAATTTTTGGTAATCCAGGCTCAGGGCAAATTTTACAAGGGCGGTCACTTTGAGTTTGTTTCCTGGGGGATTCACAATGATTTATGGCTCGTCGCTGCGAATGGAAAATGGGCGCAACGGCTTATCGAAACCGAATATTTAGGCGCGTCCCTTCATCCACATTTTTCAGATACCGGTGACCGCTTGTTTTGGACCGTACGCCAATCAACCGGTAAAAAGATCCGTCAGCGACTGTTTCTTAAAACCCCCGGTAAGGAAAATCCCTGGGACGGTTGGCATCTTGCGATTGCCAACTTCAGACTTGACGTATCGGGGAAAGCAAAACTTACCAATCGTATTGATCTCTACCGCGGGGAAGGCGGCTTTTTCGAATCTCATGCGCTCAGATCCGGTGTGATTTGGTTTTCCCACACCCAAAATGGACGACCTCTAGTCGATGACATCTACCGGGCGCGTTGGGATGGAACCGGGCGTGTCAACATCACCAAATCACCCACCACCTGGGAAGAACACGGAGAGCCCTCACCAACCGGTACTCTTGTAACCTTTAATTCAAGCCGCAGCTTCGATTGGAAGAACCCACCGGATACGGCAAAGACGCTGCGATTGGAGTTGTGGGCCCGCGAGACGCGGACGGGGAATATTTTCCGGCTCACCGATTTCAACAAACAGCGTGCAAACCGCCAGCGAGTTCTTACTTCCGATTACGCCTGGAGCCCTTCCGGGCGCGAGATCGCCGTTTATTATGCCACATTCGGCCGGGACGCCATAACCCAAAAAATCGACATTCTGCGTCTCGATCGGGCCTATTAGCCTCGGTATAACGCTTGATCTTCGCTAGTATTGTGTACCACGAAAATGTTATAAAAATTGTTTGGTATATTTTAGTTCAGGTGAGTTCTTTAAACCACACAATGTCCTTTGGTTTCAGGTGTCAGGTTTCAGGTGTCAGCAAAAGATGACAGAATGCGAATTCTGAAAATTCTTAACGTCATCAGGTTCCTTACCCTGACACCTGACACCCGAAACCTGAAACCTGTATTGTTGAAAGAGAAGCTTGATGAGTTAAAGCCGTATTTTGTAAATTACTTGTAGGACACGAAACTAGATTGAATGATGACGGGCTTCATTCGAAAAAGGGTTTCAGATAACCGGCAGGATCGAAATCCATCTCTTTTCTGGGGATTACCACCTCAAGATCATCGCGGCCTGCGACCTCCGCTTCGTAAGCCTGGGAGAGTTCAACTTCATTTAACAGCGCTGTGTTCTTGATACGCATAATCTTCAATTTTTCCTTCGGAATCAGGCCAACGCATTTGATGGCGATCTCGATGGCCTCAATATCATTTTTGACGGTCAGCGGGATTTTGCCCATTTCCGGGCAAACCCCGGTAATGGTATTCATGTTGAGTGCATCCATGTCAATTTTGTCAAACAGGCGTTGGGTAATGAGATCGGCGATACCGACGCCCACGGCATTTCCCTGCGAGCCTTCCGTTAAATCACTGACCACGATGCGTTTTATTCTGGGGCGTTCCGGATCCGGGGTCACCAACGGCAGGCCGATCCGTCCGACCACCTTCGTGTCAAAGCCGGTACCACTGATTTCCTTTCCCATTTCATCGATCAGAATGATGTCGGCTTCGTCAAAAGGCAGCACCGGTGCATAGGCTTTGGCTGATTTGAATAATGCTTTTTCCATTTTTTCGATGTTATCTTTCAGGCCGATACCGATTTGGGCGGTTTGACCATACCCATTTTCCACAGTACCAACGCCAAATAAAAGATTCGAATGTTGCATGACTTTACGGGCGACGGTCAGGATGACGGCGGGATAGCCATAGGTCAGCATGGCCTCATGATAGGTGGCGGCGCCCTCTTGTTTGCCCAGGCCAATGGCCATCATTTTGAGCAGGCCGCTTTCAAATTCGTGTTCGAATTCGGTGTGTTTCTTGATGCGGTTAATTAAAACGATATGATCTGCTTCAGATGCCAGTTTGTCAAGATAGACCGGGATCTGGTTTTCGGTCTCCCCAATCTGCACGACTTCCAGGGAAGAACGGATCGGCGCAGCCACTTTTTCTTCAACAATTCCCAGATGCTCTAACACGCGCTTTTGTCCGGCGGCTGTTGCAGCGCCATGGCTTCCCATTGCCGGAATGAGAAAAGGATCCAGTTTTAGCTGTTTGAGAAAAGCAACGACCGCCTTTACGATAGTGCTATAATTGGCTAACCCCCGACTACTGCAGGCCACCGCTACGGTTTGTCCCTGGTTGACAGAAGATTCCAGGTTTAAGTTTGCCAGTTGCCTGGTAATTTCCCCGGAAACATCGTCTAGGGCAGTATCATCAAAAGTTTGCCTGACACGCATCAGGTAGGGAAAATCCATCATCGTTGTTTTCCTATTTAATTTACGCTCCTATAAAATCACACAAATCACCAGATCATTTACATTGGTGCCGGTCGGTCCGGTGATGACGGCATCCCCGGTGGCCTTTAGCACCGATGCGACATCGTGTTCCATGAGCATTTTAAACAAATCGTATCCCTTCTGGGCCGCTCTTTTTGAGGTTGATCCATCCGTGAGTGCACCGGCCAGGGAGGTGGGGCCATCGGTGCCGTCCGTATCCAGCGCGCAGATCGCAATCGGATTTTTTTCGTCTAAATCCAGACAGGCGCCGACTGCCAGCTCCTGGTTGGCACCGCCCTGGCCGCGGACAGCGCCCTGGATTCGCACGGCAGTTTCTCCGGTGGCGATCAGCGCGCACGGTGGGCGAACCGGATTGCCTGACAATTTAATTTCATTTGCAATCGAAGCGATGGTGCGTCCCACTTCGCGACTTTCGCCGTTGAGCAGGGTTGTCAACAACAGCGGGGTTAAGCCGAGCGCTTTTGCCCTTTGCGCTGCAGCTTCCCAGAGTGCGCGTGTCTTTACCACCATACAGTAATATAAAGGCACATTCGAAAATGATTTGGGTGTCTCTTTATCCGGTGTCGGGTTTGAAAGATAATCCCGTACAGGTTCGGATACCTTTTGCCACAAACCATATTTTTTAAGAATCCTTTCGGCATCGCCCAGGGTGGTGGAATCCGGGCTGGCCCAATCCGTATTCCATTTCATGGAGTCGGTCTTTTCATCCGAAACGGTCAGGCTGATAACCGTCGCCGGGAGCATCTGCGGTGCCAGCCGGCCCCCTTTGAGGCGCGAAAGATGTCCCCGCACCGTCATGATTTCAGTTACATCCGCTCCACTGTGCACCAGCAATTGATTAACGGTGATCTTGTCATTTAACGAGATGCCCTCAACCGGATAGACGCACTGGGCCGAAACCCCGCCGGACATCAGACAAAAAACCATATCGCTGCGCCCGGCTTTTTCGGCAAGCTGCCATATTTCTTTGCCGGCCGCCAGGCTGGTTTCATCGGGTATGGGGTGCGCGGATTCGGCCACCCGTATTCTTGATAGGGTTCCCATGGTATCAAAAAAAGGCTGTTTCTGACCCTTTTTGATGGCAATAAACCCGTCGGTGATGCGATCGCCCAAAATTTCTTCCAGTCCAATTGCCAGGGGATAGGTTGCTTTGCCGCCCCCAATCGCATAAATCTTGTTGACCTTATTCAGATCAAAAATGTCTTCGCCGACCTGAAGTCTATTCCCTTCAAGTTTTACGTAGTGCCTTACCGCAGCGCAAGGGTCTACGTGCCTTAGGGTATGTTCGGCAATGTCCAATACTTTTTGGCGGCCTTCGACAAATCCATGTGAAATTAATTCAGCACGATTTTTAAACACCTGTAATTCTCCTTATTTCAGCCTGAGATCGTTACCTTTCCATATTGGGTTCCGGCGTAAACAGCGGCTGGTCCTAATTCGCGTTCGATCTCTATAAAACGATTGTAGTTTGCTCCCCTGTCCGAGCCCCGGATACCACCGGTTTTAAACAGACCCGCATTAAAGGCGACACTGATATCGGACAGGACACTGTCTTCGGTTTCGCCGGATCGCTCGGACATGACCACCGCATAATTGTTCTGGCGGGCAAAATCGACGGTATCTGAAGCTTCCGTCAGCGTTCCAATCTGATTGACCTTGCAAAGGGTGGCATTGCCGGCCCCATGCTCAAGACCCTTTTGAATGCGCTTTATGTTGGTGGCAAACATGTCATCGCCGATGATGAGGTGGCTGCTGAATTCATCGGTCAATATTCGCATGCCTTCTAAATCATTTTCATGCAAGGGGTCTTCGATGGATACGATGGAAGGGTATTCGTTTAGCAATTTTTTTATAAACGCGATCATTTCGTCCTTTGTTTTTTGAGTACCTTCAAACGCATAGGCGCCCTCTTCGGGATGGTAATAACCGCTTGCCGCGAAATCCAGCCCATAAACGACTTTGTCGGTATAGCCGGAGCGTTGGACGGCTTCACATAAAAAATCCATTGCCTGGCGGGTAGAGGATATCGGCGGGGCAAATCCGCCGTCCTCACCGCTGTTGGTGGCGGACTTTCCCAGCTGATCGAGTAAAATATCTTTTAAGCTATAAAAGGTTTCACAAAGTATCTGAACGGACTCTGCAAATGTTCGGGCACCGATGGGCATCACACAGAATTCCTGAATGTCGAGGTCATTGCCGGCGTGCACGCCGCCATTTAACAAACAGGCTTGCGGAACCGGCAAAACATGGGCATGCGTATTCAGATAGTTATAGAGGGGTTTGCCGCAGGCGTTTGCCGCAGCCTGGGCAACGGCCAGAGAGACGCCCAGGATGGCGTTTCCTCCCAGCTTTGATTTATTTTCGCTCCCATCCAGCTCAAGCATCCGGGTATCGATAGCCTTTTGATTGCCGGCATCCTGGCCGCGGAGTTCGGGCAGGATAATATCATGGATGTTCTGTATCGCTTTGAGGACCCCCTTGCCGCGAAAGCGGACATCCCCGTCTCTCAATTCCATGGCCTCATATGAGCCGGTGGAGGACCCGCTGGGCACATCGGCGTGACCCCAGATTTGGTTGTCAATACAAACCGCCACCCGAATGGTCGGCATCCCGCGGTTATCAATAATTTCATAGGCCTTTATATCGCTAAGGGCATTTGCGCTCATCATATCCTTCCTTTATTTGGTCAAGAGGTGCCTGATTACAGCACCGGTTGGATAGATTTTCCATTTAGAACCCATCTCAAAAATAGGATTTTGGTTCAAGATCGCGGCGGGGCCGAACTTTAAACCGGAGGCATACTGTTGTATGTCGAGGATTTAAAGCGAGGCATCAACAAAGATATTGGGCCAAAAGACATTTTTGAGATTGGTTCTAGTTGATGTCCGTTGCAGCTCATAATGTTTCCGGCTGGCACAGATTTTCGGCTTTGGCGGCCACGCGCCCGCAATTTTTACAAACGAATTTGGCATTTCTGACAAACT
>JASFIX010000131.1:0-8782 GCA_050122435.1 Desulfobacterales bacterium | reverse complement strand
AATAATCTTTTCCTTTGGCGATACAGTCTGCAATAACCACGGATAGAAAGGGGGCCGGGGCATATCTGGCATACAAGCGCTCAATGTAATTGTTCACCTTTATTTTCAGATCCACGATATAATTCAGCTGGCGCACGAAGGCCTCATAAAGCATGTCAAAATCCTCAAATGCCGACGGATCTCCGGTTTCCAGTCCGACGGCTTTGCCGGAGAGTGGATCGCTGCCATTGTTTAACGCCAGTTCCAGAATTTTGGGAAGATTTAAATAACCGGTTAAAATATAGGCTTCTTTGCCAAAAGCACCGGTTTCAATACAACCACTGCATCCACCTTCGCGGGCATCTTCCAGGGTCTTGCCGGTTCGCACCTGTTCCATAACGACTTCATCGGCATTAAAAACCGAGGGATAACCATAACCCTTGCGAATCACCCGGGCAGCCGACTTTAAAAACCGATTGGGCGTCTTATGACTGATTTGAACATTACTGCCGGGTTGCAGCAAATGCAGTTCATCGATCGCTTCCAGCATGATATAGGAGACATCATTAGCACCGTCTGAGCCATCTCCTTTCAGGCCGCCGATATTGATGTTGGTAAAATCATTGTAGGTGCCGCTCTCCTTTGCTGTGACGCCCACTTTGGGAGGAGCCGGTTGGTTATTAAACTTGATCCAGAAACATTCGATCAGTTCTTTGGCACCATCACGATCCAGGGTGCTGCCAGTCAGGCCTTTCTCATAAAATGGCAACAGGTGCTGATCCAGATGACCCGGGTTCATGGCATCCCAGCCGTTCAACTCGGTGATGGTCCCCAGATGGACAAACCAGTACATCTGGAGGGCTTCCCAGAAATCCTGCGGTGCATGAGCCGGTATCCGGCGACAGACGGCGGCAATCCGTTCGAGTTCTTTCTTTCGGGTAGGATTGACTTCTTTGGCGGCCATTTCCAGGGCCAGATCGGCATGTCGCTGCCCAAAAATGATAGCGGCATCACAGGCGATATCCATGGCCGTTAATGCTTCGGCTTTATCGGCCGCCTCAGGATCAGCTAAATAATCCAGACCTTCCAGGGCCTTGGCAATGTCTGCTTTGAAATCCAGCATGCCTTTGCGATAGATGATTCCATCCAGGGTGGTGTGCCCCGGTGCGCGTTGCTCCATGAACTCGGTAAACATCCCGGCGGTATAGGCACGCTTCCATTGATCCGGCACCTGGCGAAAAACCCGGTCCCGCATGCTGCGGCCGGTCCAGTAAGGAATCACCGTTTCCTGGTAAATTTCCATGGCTTCGTCGTCAACTGCATACCGGGTCATTTTCCTGGAATCCAGGATCTTAAAATCCTCCAATGAATGGCAGGTCAATTCCGGAAAGGTTGATACGGCCTTCGGAAAGGGACCGCGCTCACCCACGATCAGTTCATCATCACCGATATAGATGGTTTTTTTCTCACACAGGTTTTTAAAATTCAGCGCCCGCATCACCGGAACTGAATATTTTCCATCATTTTCCCTGTAAAATTCGGTGACCAGCAGGGCGCGCTCGGCCGAAATACAGGGACTGGCTTTAAAGCTTTGCTCGCGCAACCGGGCAATTCTTTTGTTCATGCTTTTCTATCCTCCGATTTTCACCTTCAGGCCGGATTTTTCAAGCCTTCCGGCGATAATTTTCATGTGCTCGTCGCCGGGGCTCTCAATATCCGAAGATAAACATTCCATTCCGAGCCGTCCATATTTGCCCCGGGCTGAATTATGAAAAGGCAGTATCGCAATCTGTTCAACCCCTGGAAGATCAGCAACAAAAGCGGCGGTACAGTCGATATTATCGGCATCATCGTTTATGCCGGGTATGATCGGAACGCGCACCTGGATTCGTGCTCCATTTTTGGCCAACAGCTTCAAATTATTGAGTATCCGTTCATTGGAGACACCGGTGAAGGCCTGGTGTTTGACCGCATCCATAAGCTTCAAGTCATACAAAAACAAATCCGTCTTCTGGGCCACTTGCAGAAGAAGCTCACGGTCCGAATAACCGGTGGTATCCAACGTTCGGTGAAGATCAAGCTCTGCGCAGGCCTCCAGAAGCGCTAACAAAAATTCGGGCTGCATCAGGGGTTCGCCGCCTGATAAAGTAATGCCCCCGCCGGATTCATCATAAAAGGCAATATCTTTTTCAATCTCCGCTATTACCTCTTCCACCGTCACTTTTCGGCCGACAAATTCGACGGCCTCCGATGGGCAATGATCAGCACAGGTCTGACACAGGTTGCATTTTGCGGGATTCGAAACAACGCCTGCTGCAGTTTGAGTTAATCCTTTCTGGGGACAGATCTGGATACATTCTCCGCAACCAATGCAGCGTTTCTGATGGTAGATTCTTTGGGATGCAACCGTTAATCCTTCTGGATTGTGACACCAACGGCATGCCAGTGGACATCCCTTGAAAAACACCGTGCTGCGAATGCCAGGCCCGTCGTGGATCGCATATTTTTTAATATCAAAAATGGTGCCTTCCACCATAACCCTATTCCAGTTTAAAAAGCGTAATTTAAACTATAAAATTATGCCTGGCGACCTGAAAAGTCAATGATTATAAAATCTTATTTAAAATTAGGGGCACCTTAATCTAATCGCAGGTAATTGGCAGTGCTAGTAATGGCGTTTGTATCGCCCGAAACAAAGAGGAGTAATGGAGCACCGGAGCTATGAAGTATTGGATTTTTTTCATCACTCCAGCACTCCAATACGCCACCACTCCGCAGACAGCCGAATCAGACACAGCTTTATTTACAATAATTTACACGATCTTTGCTGTATTATAATGGACAAATAAGATTTAACATTGATAAGGATTTGGAATTGATTTATTGGGATTAGATAAAGATTAAAAATTAGACCAAGGAGACAGATAGATGATAAAGAGTTAATACTTGGATTTTCAATTGGATATCACAACTTTTCGCCGGGTTTTAAAAGTACCGATATGTTGGAGATATCTGCATAGCCAAATTCAAAAATCTACCAGTCGAAATGAAATGGGCCTCTTTGTCGATAGCCAGGCCCATATCCAAGAGCTTCATCTAATTCTAACATCGTTTTATGTGGCCCGGTCATAATATTCATGTTACGGAAATTTACGGCTAATATATATGACCCATCTTCAAGTTTAATACCAAGCCCTATATGAACACTAGGAGATTCTCCAACGATTCTTCCAAAAACATCATAGCCAGCTTTACTAAGAACCGCTCTACCAAAATATGCAAGGTCATCACAATCCCCATACTTTTCATTTATGACACTGCGAGGAGATCTGTGATAAGAAGGTACATAATGAGCATACTTAATATTTTTGTTAATATAAAAGTTCAAAAGTTCTGGTGCATTCAGTCTATCAATAACAATGTTATAATCTTTCCATCTTAAATTATTTCTATCAAATTTTTCCTTAGTTAGTTTATAGTTATTACCATTCTCTATTAACTCTCTATATTCCCTTGGAATATCATTAGGATTTCTTTCGTAACATAATTTTACAACATCTCTTGCTGTTTCTTGATACTTTGCATACCAGATTACATCTTTATTTAAGGCATCAACAATTTCTTGAGCCTCCTGCTCTGATAAATCTAGTGCCTCAAGCTCAAAACGCAGCTTAAAGTTCCATGAAGAGTTGAGTAGATTCTTTAATGAATAATTATGAATCTGGGTGGGTAATTCATCAATTTTACCATCTTCCGCAAGCCAATATAATGCCTGAAGGGGAGCACAATATTTCCTGACATCAGGCAGGCCAACCTGATACATCTCTTGGAAAGCTTTATCAAATAGTTTTGTATTGTTATTATATATTCTAACAAAATGATCCAAAGCAGCCGCTTCCGATTCAGATATTCCATCCTGTATTTCCGGAAGCTTTCCAATTTCTTGTGCTAACAATGGATTTTTCACTGATATTTTATTGAAGCTTGTTGGGTAGGGGCCTTGATAGGGTGAATTTGGTTTGGCGGGGCCTAAAGAAGTGCATGCTCCAGCAATGGAACATAAGAGAATTGTGGCTATAAACTTTAATTTTATGGTGTATTGAGACATCACAATTTACCCCTCGATCAAAGACCAAATTGTAATTCACTTACCGAAAATCCAAATACCACGAGACTACATATATATTGAAACACAACTATCTCGATTTTACAGATACGAAACGAATATCGCAAGGTTTTAAGTAGGCTGATATATACAGAGTTGTTGGAGATATTGCAGGTTTTATCAACCTAAAAATAGCTGTGATAATTATTGTAACATACAACACGAACTAATTTTAATTCGGCTGAATAAGTCTTATCTCCTTTTCCCGTATTTCGGACTAATTTTAAAGATTCGTCTATTGGAGCCTTATCGTACAAGGCAGACCCTATTATGTCTGATATGAAAAAGTGTAAAGCTCGAGAATCGTCACCTGAGCCAAGATTAAATAGCATTTTTGCATAATAAGTGAGAAAATAGTAGCTTGACATGAAATCGTCTGAATGTTCTCCAGAAAGGCTTTCAAACTTTACAGCCGCTTCATTCCGAGAATAAAAATCTATATACAATTGTTGAACGATTTTTCGGAAAAGCCCCATATTGTGACCCACCGTATCGATTACAGATTAATTGAGAGAAACCCAAATATCGCAATTTTGCAGATATGCAAAAATATCCAAACATTTTTCGGACTTCAAAAACCTTTGATGGAGATGTCACCAGCTTTGAGAAGCAATTTTTGAGTGTGATATATCTTTGACATCTTACAACCGGCTTAATTCATGATGATTGCGGTGCTCTCATGGGTGATTTAAAGACGACAGTTGCGAGCCATTCGATCATAATCCCATACACAATTCCAGCGGGGGTGTATAGGAAAAAACCTAAGATTTTATCAGGCAAGAAACCAATTGAGACCGATAAAGATACAATCAAACCGAGTATGGCACCATGAAGCAAGTAATTTATACGCCAACAACTGATGCCAATAATAAACCCTAGAAGTATCCGATTTGCCATCGTGGTGGCAAGCACACCCCACGTGATCTCAGGGAAGCCGTATATTATTTGTTTGCCTACAAGACAAAAAATTGCTGACAATACACCCCCAAGCGTACAAACAAGAAGCCTTTTTCGATACATGATTTCACTCCTAAATATATTGAATGATTCTGGTAGCATTGGCAACATGGAAGGAATAAAAAATCCAGATATATTGAGAATGCCTAAAAAGTGCCGAAAGTGCAGATATGCAACAGGAACCCATTAATTCCAAAGCAAGTGGTTACGATGCGGCTAATTGCTCGCAACTTCGTTTATGGTACCAATGAGAATGTCAGGTCTTTCATATTGAACCTGATGCCCAGTTCTTTCAAGTATTAAGAGTTTTGAATTTTTTATTATTTTATGTAATTTAAGCGAGTCGCCTTTAGGTACAAATAAATCACTATCACCATGTATGATGAAGAACCTTTTTGATATGTTCCCATAATCAGGGATTATCTTTTCAAGATCTGAATTAAGATTGAGTTCTTCCCTTGCCGTGCTTACAAGCACTTTTGTCTGCAGCCAAATTTTCTCCCTAGTTTCAATATAGCCCTCTGGTATTATATCTTCATTTGGATGAAAGGCCTCATTGAGTCCATCTTTAATCATGGGGGGACCAATGAACGAAGAAGCCACGGCAGCGAACCCCCTCCCTATGATTGGTATCCTAATGAGCGAATAAATAGGCTCTATATTTTCTATAGGATAAGTTGCACCTGCAATTGGAATAAAGGCTTTGATTTGATGAGGGTCTCTAACAGCAAGCGCCATGATAACGCTTCCGCCATAGGAATGTCCGACCACTATAACGTTTTCTAAATGAAGCGCATTAATCAGTCCAAGAGCGATATTAGCATTGTGTTCAAGATTGTATCCTATCTTCTCTGCACTGCTGTATCCGTGTCCAGGTCTATCATATACAGTAACCCTGTAATTCGATGATAGACTGCTAATAATAGGCTCCCAATCTTCAATTGACCCTGGCACGCCATGAATGAATAATATATCTTGTCCCTTGCCAATCTGATTATAGCGAACTTTTATTCCTGAGATTTCAATATATTTTCCTTCAAAACCTTTCGGGATCTTGGTCATATCCCTGCTTGAGATCCCGACGATAGCAAAAATGAGCACTATTGCGACAAAGAGATACAGCAATATCTTAATGATTTTTTTCATCTTGTCTCCTCTGGAAGGTTTCTGTTTTTGATTGTAGAAATGGAGAGCTGCTTCAGGTCAGGTGGTATTGGCGCATCGGAAATAGGTTATACGCACCTATATCAAATCGTTGTACTTTTTCAACTAAAATTCAGGATTCTGGAAACTGGTGATATGAGAGTATCCAAACTTTAACTGAAGTACAGATATCATAATTGGTGGTTGTCAGGTCAAGGAAATCTTAATTCTGATTTTTGAAAAACGATCTCTGTCCAATGACAAATAATCCAGATCCACTTTAAACTATTCCCCTCAAAATCTGATATAAATCTGACATTCAGCATTTATTTTTGGCATGTTTTATTCTATAGTTTATACGCTGGATCTAATAAAACCAAAAACTTATGAAATTACAAACAGTTAGGAGAGATAGCACCAATGATCAAGGTTCATATCAAAAGAAAGGTGCCGCCTGAAAAGATGGAAGACCTGCGGGTGTTGATCAATGAATTGCGGTCACTGACCATGGGCCAACCGGGATATATCGCCGGTGAAACCCTGCAGCGTGTGGATCAGCCCGGAGAAAGTGTGGTTGTCTCTAAATGGCAATCTGCCGATTACTGGCAGCGATGGCTGCAAAACAGAGCGCGCTCGGAGATTCAGGACAAAATTGATCAATTGCTGGGGGAAGAGACTATCTACGAAATCTATGAATACGATTAGTCATGTTGGCCAGTTTGCCCGTTGAGCCCGTTTCCGGTTAATTATTGGATTTGAAGACTTTATACAACGCGAATATAGGGTTTATCCGAAGCAACGACCTCACCTACCCTGACGGCAGTTTCGACGCCTTCTCTTTTTAGCCGGGAAATTAGTTCATCGGCCTGGGCGTCGGGGACTGCCAGCAAAAGACCGCCCGAGGTCTGGGGATCAAAAAGCAATTCCTGCTCCTCTGATGATCGATGGGCGGACATCTCCCAGGCGTCTTCAGCCAGTCTGCGGTTGGCCTTGTTGCTGCCCGTGGTTTCACCTTTTTGATACATACGCAACGCATTGGGATAAAAGGGAAGCTTTTCGTAAATCAGGTCGATCTGGACATCACTGCCCCGGGCCAGCTCCAATGTATGACCCAGAATCCCGAAGCCGGTCACATCGGTACAGGCGTGTACATCAAACTCCATGGCGGTTTCCATTGCCTGACGGTTAAGACCGGCAACCTTAGACAATATGGCTTCCAGTTCCGGGTAAGGCAGTTTACCCGAGCGATTGGCATTAAACAGCACGCCGGTTCCAAGGGGCTTGGTCAGAACCAGGGCATCATTAGGCCGGCAACCGCTGTTGGTCAGAATACGCTCCGGGTGAACGCTGCCGGTAACCGCCAGGCCGTACTTGGGTTCATTGTCATCCACTGAATGCCCGCCGGCCATCGACACATTCGCCTCCCGCACCTTGTCGCTGCCACCCCGCAAGATTTCCTTTAAAAAGCTCATGTCCAATTTTTTCGAAGGAAACATCACCAGGTTCAACGCCGTCAACGGCTTGCCCCCCATGGCATACACATCCGAAAGGGAGTTGGCCGCCGCAATCTGGCCGAACCAGTAGGGGTCATTCACCGGTGGGGTGATGTAATCCACCGTACTGATAAACGCTATTTCCGGTGTTACCCGATACACGGCGGCATCATCGCTGGTATCAAAACCCACCAGCAGATTGGGATCGTTAGAGACACCCAGCCCCTTTAGCGCTTCCGACAACTCTGTCGGACCGATCTTGGCCGCTCACCCGCAGGTACGCGATAGACCCATTAGTGTTTTTTTCTTCCTGAAAAACATAATTTTATTAAAATTTTCTATGGTTATCTGGATTGCAGCCTCAGGCTAATTTAAATGGATATTCAAAAAAATTCAAATATGAAATATCGATAATTTAATTAGAATTCATAGAAAATATCTATAATAATTCGTCAACCCAATCCAGACCCAGTTCCAACAATTTTCCGCGCCGCGGACGGCCGCTATCCGGATCACAGCCGATCATATTATAATACAAACGAACGGCTTCATTAAAATCGTCCTCTGTAAATATATGCTCGCCGGCATTGGCGCCGTCGGGTTTGGGATCAAAAAGCCGTTCGGGCAGGCGGTCATTCTTGAAGCTGAATCCTTCGCGGCTGTTAAAGGCCCGAGCGATCATGGTGCCGCGCTCCCCGGACTGCATCAATTCAAACAGGCTGGTCTCCCATCCGGTGACCGCCGATACACATTGAACCATTGTATCAATGGGCATCACCCCCCGGGGCGCAAAACCGAAGACACATAACCCCAGGGCATCCAACGCGCGCCAGAAGTTCTCCAGCAATTTGTAATTTCTGACTTTCTGGGTCGTAATATTCGTGGCATGCATGGGTTCATAGATTCCCAGCGGCTTTACCGAATTTAACGCAAATGAATTTTCATTAACGAATACCGTATCGTGAGCAGCGGTCATATGGTCCGCGCCATAAGGGCTGACCGCAAAACCGATTCCGACACCCACCTTCACCCGGGGGTCATGCAT
>JASFIX010000130.1:0-8841 GCA_050122435.1 Desulfobacterales bacterium | reverse complement strand
AATTGTAAAAACTGCCGGAGCAGTCCGGTTAATCGGAAGCAAACAGGGACCGGTGCCCGTGCCGGGAGAAACCATCGATTCTTTGAAAATCATGGTAAGCGCCGATCATGCCGTCACGACCGGCCACCGTTTACATAAAGGAGATAAGGTTATCGTGCTTCACGGACCGTTTGCCGGGGTTACCGGAACCTTTACGCGCTATGGCGGCAAGGGACGCGTAGTTGTCAACATTGAGGCACTCGGGCAATATGCTGGGGTGGAAGTCGATGAAGACGACATTGAAATTGTACCGAAAATATTAACATAACGGCTTGACATCTAATTAAGTTTCAGCATATAAATTTTACAATTTTATTGCCGATCAGCATTTTGAAAAAGGAGGTTCTATGAATAAGCTGGAGCTCATCTCTGCCCTAAAGACAGAGGCCAATATATCGAAAGCTGAAGCCGCCAAAGTCGTCCAAATATTTTTCGATAATATGGCGGATGCCATGGCAAAGGGAGAACGGGTTGAAATCCGAGGTCTTTGCAGCTTTTTTGTAAAAGATTACAAAAGCTATACCGGCAGAAATCCCAAAACCGGAGAGAAAGTAACCATAAAGCCGAAGAAACTTCCTTTTTTCAAATCGGGAAAAGAACTAAAAGAACGGGTAGACTACTAAAGCTTGTAGGAATTTCAATCCTCTCCTTCAATATCCCATTGTTGGACGGAGCGAAATGAATGGTGCCCGGGTTTGAGTCGCTTATAAATCAAGAACAGCCCATAAGAATACTAACCACCCTCCTTCGAAACGGGACTCTCCCCCACGCGCTTTTATTTACCGGAACAGAGGGTGTGGGCAAAGAGGCCACTGCCGTTGCTCTGGCAATGGCCTGCAACTGTCAAAGAGAGCTTCCCGAATTCAAAGCTGATCATCGATCAGACCAGGACCCCGTCAACTCATCTGGCGAATTTAACTCGATAACGATGGGTGCGTGTGGCGTCTGCCGATCCTGCAGAAAAATTGCGGCTGGCAACCATCCGGATATCATCCACATCAAACCGATCGGGCCTTTTATTAAAATCGATCAAATTCGCTCGTTGCTGCAGACCCTGGCCATGAAACCCTATGAGGCAATAACCCGGGTGGCAGTCCTATCTGAAGCCCAGGCCATGAATGCAGCTGCCAGCAATGCACTTCTGAAAATATTAGAAGAGCCTCCCAGCCGCTCGATGCTGGTGCTGACAGCGAACCAGAAATCTGATCTTCTGCCAACCATTGTATCCCGTTGCCAGAATGTGGGGTTTAATCCGATCCCCTCAAAAAAGATCGCTTCATGGCTTAAAAATAATCATGGGATAGAGCCGGAGGCCGCCGACATTCTTGCTGCAATGGCCAATGGTAGCTTTTCCAGGGCCCGGATGATGATCGACGAAAACTGGCTGCAACGCAGAAAATGGGTAATCACGGAAATGGATCGCCTTTCCCTACAGCCAATTGCCCACTTGTTTGCTGTGGCAGAAAAATTATCGCGGGAAAAGGAGAGGCTTGCACAGAGTTTAGAAATCATCAAGGTCTGGTTTAGAGACCTGATCATCCATCAATATGATTCAGGAAAAATTATTAACCGTGATGTCGCCGATAAAATCGGGACCGCATCGCAGAAAAATAATCTGCCCGATTTGCTGTCCAAGGTTGATGCCGTTCAAGAAACACAAAACCGGCTAGCGGCAAACACCAATTTAAGACTCGCGATGGAGGATTTGCTCATAACCCTGGCCAATCTTCAAGGGCCGAATAAATAAATTTTTTGCTTTCATGTTGAAATGATGCGATTTTATCCTCACGCCAAGCCGCAAAGATCGCAAAGGCAAATATTTTTTCACTATTTTAGAAATCTTAGCGACTTTGCGTCTTTGCGTGAGACTTCTATAATCAAGGTCACCCGGATAGGGTGATAAACGATCAGCCCAGCTTGTGCCCAAGAGCATGGCGCCGACGTATGAGCATTAAAACGAAAAAACCATGAAAAAAGTAGTTGGCATACGATTTAAAACAGCCGGCAAAGTATACGATTTTGAAAGCGGCGCATTTGTCCTAAAACGGGGCGACCATGTCATCGTAGAAACCGAACAGGGGCTCGGGTTCGGGACAGTGGTCTCGCCTCCGAAACCTTTTGAAAAGCGGCCGGGCGGCAGACCGCTCAAAAAAGTTTTTCGAATGGCAACCGAAAAGGATTTCAACCAGCGCCAAAAAAACCTCTCTGATGAAAAATCAGCCCATACCTTTTGCCTGGATTGCATTCGAAAACTGGGCTTGAAAATGAATCTCTTTTCAGTGGAAAAATCCTTCGATGAGAACAAGTATACTTTTTTCTTCACAGCCGAAGGGCGGGTTGATTTTCGGCAACTTGTCAAAATGCTGGTAAAAGAACTGGGTGTCAGAATTGAAATGCGGCAGGTGGGCATCAGAAACCAAGCAAAAATGAGTGGCGGTATCGGCCGCTGCGGCCGCCAGCTGTGCTGCTCGACATTTTTAGATAAATTCGATCCCGTATCGATCCGGATGGCCAAAGAACAGAACCTTTCGCTAAATCCTACTAAAATTTCCGGGCAATGCGGGCGGCTGATGTGTTGTTTAACCTACGAGTTTGAGACCTATAAGAAGCTGAAAAAGAATTTACCCCGCCTGGGTAAAATTGTGAAAACACCCAGCGGGAAAGGCAAAGTCATCCGGCATAATGCCATTTGCAACCGCATCGCTGTTCGTCTCGAAGACGATCTGGAAGTTGAATTTAAAGTGGACCAAATAAATCTGCCAAAGGAATAAAAATGCCCAAACCGTTTTACGTAACCACTCCCATTTACTATGTGAATGCGCGTCCGCATTTGGGGCATGCCTATACCACCTTTATCGCCGATGTCATTACCCGCTTTCATTCCATGCGCCCGACAGATGTTTATTTCCTTACGGGTACCGACGAACATGGAGACAAAGTTGTCCGAGCAGCCAAAAAGGAAAATCTGAGTCCCAGGGCCTATGTCGATAAGATCAGCAATCTGTTTCGGACACTTTGGCCGAAACTCAATATCAGCAACAATGACTTCATCCGCACAACCGATGCCTCCCATATGGAGGTCGTAAGCCGAATTCTTCAAAAAATCTACGATGCGGGCGACATTTATTTTAGTGAATATGAGGGGCAGTACTGCTTCGGATGTGAGCGCTTTTATACTGAACGGGAATTGGTCGACGGCAAGTGTCCGGATCATGAGACCGAACCGGAAACCATTAAAGAATCGAATTATTTTTTTAAGATGAGCAACTACCAGGACTGGCTCATCACGCACATCAACAAGCATCCGGACTTTATCCGCCCTGAACGCTACCGCAATGAAGTCCTGGCTTTTCTCAGAGAACCACTTGAAGATCTATGCATTTCCAGACCCAAAAGCCGGCTGAAATGGGGCATCACCCTTCCCTTTGATGAAAATTACGTCACCTACGTATGGTTTGATGCCCTGTTAAATTATATTTCAGCACTCAGATACCCAGATGGAGAATTGTTTCAGAAGTTCTGGCCGGTGGCCCAGCATATCGTCGCCAAAGATATTCTTAAGCCCCACGGCATCTATTGGCCCTGCATGCTCAAAGCCGCTGGAATACCCATATACCAGCATTTGAACGTACACGGATACTGGAATATCGAACAGAGCAAGATGTCGAAAAGTCTTGGCAATGTCGTCGAACCGCTGGAACTCAGAGACCTCTACGGGCTGGACGCCTTTCGATTTTTTCTGATTCGCGAAATGAAGTTCGGATTGGATTCAAGCTTTAGCCAGAGCGCTCTGGTGCATCGGATCAACTCAGACCTAGCCAATGATCTCGGCAACCTCTTTTCCAGAATTTTATCCATGGCCCATAAATACTTCAAGGGAGACGTCCCGCAAGTCGATCCAAAAACGGAACGGGAATTGGGTCTCGATCTGCAATCCAACGCCCTGGAGACCATTAAAGATTTTGAAGTTTTTATGGAATCCTTTGAGTTTCAAAAAGCACTGAAGACTGTGTGGAAATTTATCGGACAAATGAACAAAACGATTGATGTCTCCGCCCCCTGGGTATTGGCCAAGAAAAAATCAAGCCACAAGCATCTGGCGGCCGTTATTTACCATCTACTTGAAGGGCTTCGAATTATCTCGGGCCTGGTTTACCCGGTAATGCCGGATACGGCTAAAAAAATGCAACAACATCTCGGACTCGATCCTGAGGATTCATTTTATGACCTTGATCAGCTCAAAACCTGGAAAGCGATCCCACCGGGGACGAAACTGTTGAAATCGGTCGCTTTATTTCCAAGAATTGAGATGGAAGAATCGGTTCCGGATTCAACTGCTTTTCAACAGGAGAAACCCGCTGTTTTGGAAATCAAACCTGAAATTACCCTGGATGAATTCAGTCGCATCGACTTGAGGGTGGCGACGGTTGTGCATGCCGAGCCGATCCCCAAAGCAAAAAAACTTTTAAAGCTGGAAGTCGATATGGGACAAAAGCGAACCCTGGTAGCCGGAATTGCCGAAAAGTACACGCCTGAAGAAATGATCGGCAAACAGGTGATCGTTGTCGCCAATCTAAAGCCCGCCAAACTCATGGGCGTGGTGTCCAACGGAATGTTGCTTGCCGCGGTTGACGATTCGGGCCCCACCCTGGCAACCATAGAAAAAACCACCGCGCCGGGGACGCCCCTTAAGTAAGGTTCAGGGTTCCGCGTTCAGAGGTTCAAAGGTTCAGCGGTTAGATAACAGGAAAAAAGAGGATCAACAGAGTACACTATTCTCTCGTCTCTAAACCATGCCCCCGGAACTCTAAACCCACAACCTCTGAACCCTGAACTTTTGAACCTTGAACCCCTGACAAAAACTTGACCCCCGGAAACCGATGCGCGATAATAATGTTTTAGGCCAGGTGCCGATTTTTTATCATCTGTCGCAAATAATCAAAAAAGACACCAAAAGGAATCATCTTTGAACACCGAGAAAACCGAGCAGCTGCCCCATTTAAAGCGTATTCGTCATTTTTTCCACAACCGGATTCTGTCGGCGCGATGGCTTTTAGGGGTTAATGTTTATTTCGGAAAATATGTTGAGCGCGTACCCGATGGATCCATTGTTTTCTTTCCTTGCCGCCAAACCATCTTATGCTGCGGCATTGCCGGAATTGTTGCCTTTAAAAACAAACCCAAAGAGCGCCATAATTTTAAGCTTGAATCCCTTGAAGAAATGGCCAGAAAGATTGAAGCCGCCGGGTATGAGTCCTGTCAGCAAACCCACAGGTGGAATGAGTGCTATTTGAGCGGCAGCGAAAAAATGGATTCGCTATGGCGCCGGGTTCAGGCCTTAAAAACAGATGACCAGTTCTTTTCAGTTTTTTCAGATCAAAAGGTGCTAAACCGGATTGAACGGTTGGCAAATCACCTGGGATCGATCATTCAAACTGAAACCGGCCTGCTGGCCGAACAAATGGGCCGCCTTCCAGCAGAACTGGTGGATCTGATTTCCCTTCGAATTGAAAAGCTCAAGGATATTGCCTGGAGCCTTGAGAACGAAATTCTTTCCAATATAAAAAAGGTACGAAATTTTTTAATACACAGTCCCGAACCGCCATCCCAGACCAGCGTCAGCATGTTTAAGAAGATAAATGCCGTACTGAACAGCATCGATAGATTGGAAGTCAGAGGCAGAGATTCTGCCGGAATTTCCATCATGTTTATCTTCGATCCACCGGAGTTTCAAAAATTTGAAGCAGCCCTCACAAAGTCCGGTGTGCAGGATCAATTCGAGGAGCGCTGTGAGCCTGACCTGCTGATTAACGGCGGAATCAACTGCCAGCCGTCAATTAAGCCTGACGGGAAAAAGCAGGTGGCGGTTGCGGTGACCTATAAAATCGCACTGGAAATCGGAAGCCTGGGGGACAACGTCCAATACCTGCGCGAGCAAATTGCAAATGATCCGGTTTTTCAGATTCTGGCAACAACTCCGGCAGCATTTGAAACGGTTGTTGCCCACACTCGTTGGGCATCGGTAGGTGCCATCACGGAAGCAAACTGTCATCCCGTCGACAATCAGGCCAGCGGCGGTAAGGCCCCAAAATGCGGCATCATTCATACCTGTCTCAACGGTGATATCGATAACTACCAGGAGCTTAAAGCTCAATTCGAAGGCAATGGCCAACGCATTCACAGCGACATCACCACCGATACCAAGATGATTCCCCTCAAAATCCAGCAATATTTCCAACAGGGCCATGCAATTGATGAGGCCTTTCGACTGGCGGTCAACGATTTTGAAGGATCCCATGCCATATCCATGCATACGGATCTGGCCCCCGGCAGGTTGTTCCTGGCACAAAGAGGCAGCGGGCAGGCAATTTTTGTCGGAATCGCAGACGAGCATTATATCCCCAGCTCAGAAGTCTATGGCTTTGTCGAAGAAACTCCTTATTACCTTAAACTGGATGGTGAAAAAACCATTGAAGGCAAACACGGGCAAACCCAGGGGCAAATTTTTGTTCTGGACCAAAAGAGCCGCGGGGGGCTGGACGGTATTAAGGCCCGGTATTATGACGGCACACCGTTAAATCTTGAGGAGAACGATATTAAATATACCGAAATTACCTCCCGGGATATCGATCGCCAAAATTTCCCGCACTACTTTTTAAAAGAAATCTCAGAATCTCCGGATTCGGTTGAAAAAACGCTTCAGAACCGATGGAAGATTAAAGCGGATGATCAGTCCCGGTATACGATTGTGCTGGATGAAACCATTATCCCTCAATCTCTGCAAAAAGCCCTGATAGCCGATCAAATTAAGCGCATTTTCTTTATCGGACAGGGCACCGCTGGTGTGGCCGCATTAGTCTGTGCCAATACCTTGAATTATTATCTGGACAATCCTTCCGTTCAGATCAACGCTCTCAAAGCTTCAGAGTTCAGCGGTTTTCAATTAAACGAAAATGATGATGCCAATGCCATGTCCGACACTCTGGTTGTTGCCATCAGTCAATCCGGCACTACCACGGACACCAACCGCACCGTTGACATGGTTAAAGAACGAGGCGCTTATACCCTGGCTATTGTCAACCGTCGCGATTCGGATATCACATTTAAGGTCAACGGGGTGATGTATACCAGCAGTGGTCGTGATATCGAAATGTCGGTGGCTTCCACCAAAGCCTTTTATTCCCAGATCGTTGCCGGCGCCATTTTGGGGCTTTATATCGCCAGATTAAAAAACCGCCGTGATGATGAATTTGTAAGTGAAGAAATCCAGCGTCTACTGGCGCTTCCGGCGCAGATGCGCAAAGTGCTCGCCATGGGAGAAGCGATCAGACAATCTGCTCAGAGGCTTGCGGTAACCAGAACCTACTGGGCGGCGGTCGGCAGCGGACCCAACAAGGCAGCTGCCGACGAAATTCGCATCAAACTCAGCGAGCTCTGCTATAAGACCATCTCTTCGGATTATGTTGAGGACAAAAAGCACATTGATCTGTCATCAGAACCGTTGATCATCATTTGTGCCGCAGGCACAAGAAGCACGGTCATCGGAGACATCATAAAGGATACGGCCATCTTCAAAGCCCACAAGGCTACACCGGTTGTCATCGCAAACGAAGGCGAAGGTCGTTTTGCGCCTTATGCCGCCGATGTTTTTCAGGTGCCACCGGTTCAGGAGCATCTGGCCCCTATCTTAAACACGCTGGTGGGCCATATTTGGGGATATTATGCGGCCCTATCCATCCATAACGGCTCGCGGTTTTTATACCGATTCCATGAGGACCTGCAAAACACCATTGACGAGTATGCCAAAGATGGATTGGATGTTTACGAAATTATTCTTGAAAAACCGTTCCGCGAAAAGGTGGCCCATTTTGATAAAGAATTTAGAAGAAAAAAAGCGGACCAACAGTTTCCGTCTGCAATCGGCTTTGACGCGACCTCTGATTTAACCCTTTTACTCAAATATTTATCCGGAAGATTGCCGGTTTCAGACTTTGAGCTTGATTTTAACCAGAAGGGAACGGCCACCAACATGCTAAATGAGATGTTTAAATGCTTGGGAGGCGCCATTAACTATTTGGCGCGCCCGGTGGATGCAATTAAACACCAGGCAAAAACCGTCACGGTTGGAACAAGCCGGATCAGTGAACGCCTGGAAGGAATCTTATTTGATGCTATGGCAGCGGAGGATTTCAACGTTTCTCAATTAACCGCCAGCAATATTATCGTGTTGAAAAATCTTCAGGGTATTGTCCACCAGATTACCGGCTCGATCCTCTACCGGATAGAGGGTTTAAATCTTTTGGGAGAGCCTGTTGATAAAACCATCATAAACGTGGTTGCTAAAAGAGGTGCCGTAAAAAAGATCCCTTCGCGGGTTGAAACCGATGCCCAACTGAAAGGAACCAAACGCATCATTGTCAGACAGGGTAATATTTATATCGGTAAAGGACGCAAAGACGAGCGCAGCCTCGTGGTCATACCGATCCTTTCGGGTTCACCTGCATCACCGAGCATCATCGAGCATCTGCTTCTGCTGCATGTAACCTTTAAAGATAACATCCCGCTGGGCGCCAAAATCAAAGCCCTTGGCGGGAAGTACGAGCACATCCAAAATATTGTTCAGGAAAACAGCATCAGCTGGGAAGATCAATTGCTTGAACTCATCGAAGTCCAGGAGTTGTTTGGAAGATCTGCTGAAAAGGTGGCTGAATTCATCGTATCACAGGTCAAGGCCTAAATTTCTATAACTGAGACGTTCAGTTCTTTTATTCCGCTTTTTATCTTACTTAATACTCCGAATTC
>JASFIX010000129.1:0-8844 GCA_050122435.1 Desulfobacterales bacterium | reverse complement strand
CCGCAACAACCAGATCATCATCACCGATACGGCCGTAAAAATCCAACAGGCCAAGCAAATTGTGCAAAAGATCGATATGGTTACGCCCCAGGTTATTATAGAGGCCCGTATTGTTGAGGCCAACACCAATTTTACAAGAGAAATCGGCGTCGACATGCTGGCAGAACTCGGCACATTCGATATTCCCTACACCAGCAGCTGGGAATTCGGTCCCACCACGTTTTTAACCGATACGATCCCCGCCGACGCAACCCCGACCGGTGTATTCTTTACCAGCCTAACGAAAACCAGTGGCACGGCCTTCGTCCTGGATGCTGTGCTGGCCACCGCCGAAATCGAAGGCAAAACCAACATCATATCCGCGCCTAAAGTGGTCACCCTGGACAACAAAAAGGCCACAATAAAGCAGGGCTTTGAAGTGCCTTACATCGAGCGGGATTCTGCCGGTAGGCAGACCACCAAATTTAGGGATGTGGATCTGCTGCTCGAGGTCACCCCGACCGTAACCCCGGATAATCGAATAGCATTGATGATCTTGGTCACCAAGAATGATATCTTTCGGCAGACCGAAGTTGGACCCGCATTATCAACCAACGAGGCCAATACCGAGATTATCGTGGATGACGGCGACACGATTGTGATTGGCGGGATCTTAAAATCCACCATTAACTGGGGTGAAAGAGGGGTTCCGGGATTGCGCAAATTAGGCGTCCTGGGCTGGCTGTTTAAATATCAGAAGGAAACCGATGACAAAAATGAATTGATGATCTTTATGACCCCGCAGATCATCCAGCTCGAACAAAAACGTCTGTCCTAAATTATAATAAACCGGCACCGGCAAAACCGGTCCGGCAACCCAGAAGATAGCACCCCAAAAAATGCGAATCCGGTAATTGATTGAAACCGGATTCGCATTTTTGTCTTTTCTGAAGGCAAGTTTTAAGCGTATATAAGCAAAACGCTAATAAACGGAGTCAACCCTTTAATTAAAAATGCTCACGCAAAGCCGCTAAGCTCGCAAAGAATTTTTATTTAAAACCTCTTGGCGTCTTTGCGTGAGGGTTTAATCCTTTTATCTAAAAAAGCGCCTTAACCTCCTTGCCCGCCTTCTCGGCCTGATCGGCCAGCGCAGAATCCGGTGCCAGCCGAACGACCTGCTGATATGAACGATAGGCCTTTTCAAACTCCAGTGCCAGCTGATAGGCCCTGCCCAGTTGAAAATGCAGCACAGCAGCCTCAGGGGCTATTCGAACCGCTTTTTCCAATTTTGCAACCGCCTCGGGTATGCGGCCCATGGCAATATAGGTTTGAGAGAGACCCGAGAGAGCAGTGATAAAATCAGGCTTGCTATCTAACGCCTCTCGATAATATTTTTCAGAACGTTCCAGGTCGCCCTTGTAGTAATAGGCATTGCCCAGATTCGAGTAGGCAATATGGGGCGTGGCATATAGAACATCATTTATTACTTTCTTATAATAGAAAATTGCCTGGTCCCAATCCTCTTTACCGGCATAGGCATTTCCCAGACTGTTTATCGCCGGTCCATAATTGGGACTCAGTTCCAGGGCCCTATTGTAGTAACCAATGGCCTCGTCAAATTTTCCGAGACGAAAGTACACCAGCCCCAGATCATATTGCAGCAGATGGTCATTCGGATTTTTCGCTTCAGCCTTTTTAAACTCCTTCAAGGCGGCCGGGAAATTTCCCTGCTGCATGTAAGCTTCGCCTACTCTCCGGTAAGCATTTGCTTCCTTTTCTCTAGTCTCCTTATCTTGTGTGGTACAGGATGCAAGGGCTATCAGCAAAACGGTACATCCGATCCAGATTAAAATATTTCGTTTCATTATTATTTACCTCGCTTAACGTTTTGTTAAATCTAAAAGAGCGGCAATTTCTTCGGACACTCGACGGATAAAGGTTTTTAAATCCTTTTGGTTTAAGGGTTTACCAGGTGCTGGTACGCATTTCAGATCTTTTGGACGAATATATGCAGGCGCATTGATTAGTTCCGGTTCAGGTTTAATGTTAAACTCGGGGGGGAACTGCTGCTCAAAATACATCTCCTGGAATCCGGCAAATTTCAGTGCATGGGCAGTAGACTTTATAACGGCAATGTCATCTTTGTCCATAATGCCGCACTGAGTAGCCTCCACAAGGCCGGCCAACGACTCACCCCCGTGGGTGCAGGCAATGTGCCCGTTGCGGTTGGCAATGATTTCCCAATCCATAATGGCCTGTTCGGTAACCTCAACAAAAAAGACTCTCTGGCGGCCGGCCAGCTGATTGTATCTTTCCACCAGATGAATCACCCGGGGCATGGAAACCGGGTTACCGATCATGGCAGCCTGCGCAACGCTGGGCTTTACGGTCACCGGCATAAATTTGCGTTTATTGCGATCCGGTTCCAGATAATACCGGTATACCGGATTGGCATGTTCGGATTGCACCCCCAAAATTTTGGGAAGACCGTCGATCACACCGGCGTCCATAAATTTTAGAAAACCGCTCATTACGGCGGTAATATTGCCGGCGTTGCCAATCGGCACCACCACCGCCATGTTCGACACGTCATATTCAAACTCCTGGGCAATCTCATAACAGTATGACTCCTGTCCCAGAATGCGCCAGGCATTTTTTGAATTTAAAAGCACCACATTGTAATTTTCCGACAGCGCCTCGACCACCTTCATGCAGTCATCAAAGACGCCGGGAATTTCAAAAACGGTCGCACCGCTGCCCAGCGGCTGCGAAAGCTGCTGGGGAGTAACTTTTTTATGGGGCAGCAGCACTGCGGATTTGATATGGGGCGTCAAATAAGACGCGTACAGTGCGGCCGAAGCCGATGTATCTCCGGTCGAAGCACAGATGGCCAGCACGTCGGAAACTTTATTGTCGCGCACCATCATGTTGATATAACTCAGGGCGCTGGCCATGCCCCGATCTTTAAATGAGGCGCTGGGGTTCTGACCGTCATTTTTAAAATAAAACCGCAGACCCACCTTTTCCTGTAAATGCGCGTTGGCCTCAACCACCGGGGTATGGCCTTCGCCCAGATAAACAATAGCATCCAGCGGTATGACGGGACCGATGAACTCATGATATCGATAGATACCCTTTAGCGCAGGGATGTTTAGCAGTTTGCGGTAATCGAATATGCGCCGCCACTGAGTGCCCGGTGTCTGGCTCAACTGGGTAAAATTCAAATCATGGATCAAAAGAACCTGGCCGCAGTCCGGGCACACATACAGGAGCTCCTCAATCCCGAATTCCCGGTCACAGCCCAGACAGCGATAAATCAGTCGACCGGCATGCCGGGGAAGAATTGCGGCTCGAATCTCTTTGGGAAAATCATCCAGCTTCATTTTTCTATTTTTTCCAATCCGCCCATATAGGCTCGCAGGGCAGCGGGAATAAGGACACTGCCATCGGCCTGCTGGAAATTTTCGAGGATGGCCGCCACGCACCGACCTACCGCCAGCCCGGAACCGTTAAGGGTATGAACAAGCTCGGTGCCTTTTTGCCCTTTTTTCTTAAAGCGGATATTGCCGCGCCGGGCTTGAAAATTTTCAAAATTGCTACAGGATGAAATTTCGCGGTAAACCCCCTGAGCCGGCATCCAGACTTCGATATCATAGGTTTTTGCGGCTGAAAATCCCAGGTCGCCAGTACACAGTTCAATGACCTGGTAGGGAAGTTCAAGTCTCCTTAATATGGTCTCGGCATTGTCGAGCAGCGATTCAAGTTCTTCATAAGAAGTTTGCGGGGTGGTGAATTTGACCAGTTCAACCTTGTTAAATTGATGCTGGCGAATGAGCCCGCGGGTGTCTTTGCCGTATGATCCGGCTTCGGATCTAAAGCAGGGCGTGTATGCGGTATAGTAAATCGGCAGCTGCGCTTCATCCAATACCTCATCCTGATGAATATTGGTCACCGGAACCTCAGCAGTGGGAACCAGAAAATAATCCCAATCCTCCAGCTTAAAAAGGTCTTCTTCAAATTTGGGCAGCTGCCCCGTATGGGTCATACTCTGCCGGTTTACCATAAAGGGCGGCAGTATTTCCGTATATCCATGACCCTGGGTGTGAATATCGAGCATAAAATTGATCAGCGCTCTTTCCAGTCTGGCGCCGGCGCCGAAGTAAAGCGGAAAGCGTGCCCCGGTAATTTTAGCCGCGCGTTCAAAATCCAGGATACCTAAAACTGCGCCGACATCCCAGTGTGGCTTGGGTTCAAAATCAAAGCTCGGCGGATCACCAACCGTTTTAATAACCGGATTATCGGTTTCATCCTTACCCACCGGCACAGACGCATGGGGGATGTTCGGCAATCCCATTAAAATCTGATCAAAATTCTCGAGGATTTCGGCCAGTTCTTTATCCAGCGCTTTAATCTTTGATGACACCTCGCGCATTTTGGCGACAACGCTATCGGCATTGTCACCGGCCTTTTTCATTTCGGCAATCTGATCGGAAACCACATTGCGCTGATGTCTTAAGGCTTCGAGTTCCTGCAATATGGCGCGACGTTCATCATCACAGGTTTTAAAGGCATCCAGATCGGTTGATTGGCCCCGCGTTTCCAGAGCCTTTTGAACGGTTTCCAAATTTTGTCTAACAAACTTGATTTCCAGCATTTTTTTCCTTATAATAAAATGTTCTAACGGCGCTAAAATAATCGACCGTACGAGCTGGCGCCAGGATCAAATACTGGCGCAATTAGCATGGCAGGGCGGTATAGTCAATAATTATTGGCAATTAGCACTGCCGGCATTTTTTATCTTTTTAAATTTAATATTCAATATTGTACATTGGAGTCGTCATATGGAGGAAATCCAACTCGCCAAGAGCCAGATTCGTGAAGAAATCGCTGAAAAATTTACCGAACTATCGGCTAATGAAATCGCTGAAAAAACAAAAGCGATTGAAAACAGACTCTTTGATTTTGCCAATTTCCTGGAATCAAAAATAACTCTTTTATATGTAAATAATGAATATGAGGTTCTAACTGAAAACATCCTCAAACGCGCCTATGATTACAATAAAATCGTTGTCCTGCCGGCCTACAACACCGAAAATTTCGAAATGGAGCTGAAAAAAGTCGATGATCTTGGAAAAGATTTGCTTCCAGGTCCGCGTGATATTTTACAGCCGGACGAATCCCGCTGCAAGGACGTTCCAACCGACAAGATTGACATTGCCATTATTCCGGCAGTAGCCCTGGATGAAAAAGGCGGCAGAATCGGTTCCGGAAAAGGATATTATGACCGGCTCATACCCAGACTGGCCATCACCACCCGTAAGGTTGCCCTTGCCTTTGAAACGCAAATCGTCCCACAGGTCCCCATCGAATCCCACGACAAGCATGTCGATATCATCATCACCGAAAATCGTGTGATCTATAAAATCTGATCCGGCAGCCTGGCATTTAGTACCATCCCTGCTTCTTCAAGTTATCTGCCTATTTGTTTATTGGTTTAATTATTGTAATATTTTATCAAAGGATCAAGGTCTTTTTCCTAAAAGCGAAAATATACCGGCCCGGTTAAAACTGCCCAGTATTTGGCATTAAGGAGAAAAATCATCAAAGCTATCCCTGGATAATCTTGACCTGAACCGGTCGAGTTGGTAGATAAGCAGGCATGAACAAAGAAGCCATTAAATACACACGCCAACGGGAGGAGATGGTCAAGCACCAGATCGAATCCCGTGGAATAAATGACCCTAAAGTTTTGCAGGCACTTCATGCTGTTCCTCGGCATTTGTTTGTCAGTGAAGCTTTAAGAGATCAGGCCTATGGGGATTACCCGCTGCCCATTGGCGAACAACAAACCATTTCCCAGCCCTATATCGTGGCCGAAATGACTCAGGCCCTGGAACTTAGCAAAGATGACCGGGTTCTGGAGATTGGAACCGGCTCAGGTTATCAGGCAGCTATTTTGGCCGAAATCGCATATCGCGTATACACGATTGAAAGAATCCGTCCGCTATATATACAGGCCCGCAATCTGCTGGACCAGTTGCATTATCATAATGTAGTCATGCGTTGCAGCGACGGCACTGCAGGGTGGCAGGATGAAAGCCCATTTGACGCTATTATTGTGACGGCAGGAGCCCCGGACGTTCCTGAAAAGCTGTTGGAACAGCTGGCGGAAGGGGGGCGCCTGGTGGTGCCGGTGGGCAATCAGTACTCCCAAGATCTCATTAAGTTTACAAAGGATAAAGCGGGTATCCATAAATCCAATCTGGGTGGATGCCGCTTTGTTAAACTCATCGGGGCGCACGGCTGGAAAGAAAACAGATGAAGGATCGGGCAGTTTTTTCGATTTAATTGCATCATCGACCGGCTTAAATTCAAGGAGGACAAGAACCAATTGACTTGGAAAGAAGCGTTTTTTGCCAGCCCGGGTCCGGCTTCTGCCAAAAAAGCCGGGCTCTTGTCGCTAAAAGGACTGTGCATGGGATCAGCGGATGTCATTCCCGGTGTTTCTGGCGGCACAATTGCATTGATTACCGGGATCTATGAAGAACTGATTGGCGCCCTGAAATCCATTGACGCCACAATGGTTAAAAAAGTACTCGACTTTAACCTGAAGGGCGCTCTGGCAGGCGTACACATTCGTTTTTTGCTTTCTCTTTTTGTCGGAATCAGTATTGCTATCATCAGTCTGGCGCGGCTGATGAATTTCCTGTTGAATCATTATCCGGTATTTACCTGGAGTCTTTTCTTTGGCCTTATTGCGGCATCCATATTGGTGGTTAGCCGAAAGGTGACAACCTGGAATCCCCGCACGGGCATCAGTCTGGCTGTCGGAACCGTTGTTGCCGCTTTGATTGTAAACTTAATGCCGGTGACCACTCCAGAGGCACTCTGGTTTATTTTACTGTGTGGAATTGTCGCCATTTGCGCAATGATCCTGCCGGGCATTAGCGGTGCGTTTATATTGTTGATTCTAGGCAAATATGAGTTTATCACCGCCACTTTAAAAAATCCATTTTTGTCCCAGAACCTGGTAATCATTACCATATTTTGCCTGGGATGCCTGATTGGCTTGCTCAGTTTTTCACGGCTGCTCAATTATTTACTAACAAATTTCCATCAGGTCACGATGGCATTTCTTACTGGCCTTATGGTTGGTTCCATGCCAAAAATCTGGCCGTGGAAGCAAATCCTTGAAACCAAAATCGTTCGGGGTAAAGCCCATGTCATCTGGGGTGCCAACATATTACCGGAAGCAATAAACGCTGAGGTGTTGCTGGCTGTGGTTCTGGCAATCAGCGGATTTATTGCAGTGTTGATAATTGAACGGCTAGCAAGAGTCAAGGATAATGCTTAACAAAGGTTCGTCGGTTTACCCGTTGAGACCATTGGCCCGTAAAAAATAAAATTAGATCTTTTCCTTTTTAACCGGCTCAACCGGCTTAACGGGCTCAACGGGCTTAACCTGTTTATAGCTTTTCTTCAAGGAAGGTTGCAAATGCCTTAGACAAGGGTGAGGGGCTGCGATACCGGTGGCGCGTAAGATAAAAATTACGCTTAAGGTCCAACCCCTCTACTTCAAGGGCATTTAATTTGCACGCCTGAAGATCCTCGGCAACTGCCAGCGTCGAAATAACCGACACACCGGCGCCGGTTTTAATCCCCTGACAAATTGCCTGGGTGCTTCCCAATTCGGCGACGATATTTAGATCTTCAATACGGTACCCGCAACTACTGAGACTTTTATCCAGCGATTTTAAAGTACCGGAGCCGCGTTCACGCAAAATAAATGGCTCTGAAACAAGCCGTTTTAAAGACACGCGCTTTTCACCGGCCCAGCGATGATCGGCCGGTACAATCAGACGCATCTCATCTTCGATTAATTTGTTTTGAATGATCTTCCGGGTTTCTGCTTTGGCACCAACAATTCCAAGCTCCAACCCCCCTTTTAAAATAGTCTCTATAATATAATCCGTATCCCCGATAACTAAAGAGACGATTACATCCGGATACTTTTTTTTAAAAACACCGATTAGTTGCGGCATCAAATATGTCCCGGGTATCGTACTGCCACCGATAACAAGGCGCCCCCGTATTTTTCCATTGAACTCCGCCAGTGCGGTTTCGGTTTCATCCCGCAGAGCCAGCATTCTTTTTGCGTAGTCATACAACAGCTCACCGGCTTTGGTAGGAATGGCTTCTTTGGATAGACGGTCAATCAGTCGGCATTCGAAATGGTCTTCCAGATCTTTGATGTGACTGCTGATGGTGGGTTGCGAGAGGTGAACGGCTTTTCCGGCTCTTGAAAAACTTTTAAGTTCAATGACCTTGCAGAATATATTTAGCTGCCAGAGATCCATCAGGTTTTCCGATTGACCGCTAAGCGTTCAATCCGAGTTATTCATTAAGGGAAAACTTTCGTTTCAGCTTATTTTGGACCAACTGCGGAACCATACCGTCGATATTGCCTCCGAATTGAATGGCTTCTTTTATGATTGAAGAACTCGTGAATATCCAGCGTAAGCCGGTCATCAGGAACACCGTCTGGACCTCTCGATTTAACCGCCTGTTCATCAGCGCCATCTGGAATTCATACTCAAAATCAGACATGGCGCGCAGGCCCCGAAGGATGGCGCTGGCGTTGCGGCTGGCGGCATATTCCACCAAAAGGCCGTCAAAGCTGTCGATTTCAACGCCTTTAAACTTCTTCAGGCAATCTTTTAGCATCTCCAGCCGTTCTTCAAGGGGAAAAAGATATTCTTTCTTCGGATTATACAAGATCGAAACAATAATCTTATCAAATAATTTTAACCCTCTTTCAACAATATCAATATGGCCGTTAGTAACGGGGTCAAAAGAACCGGGGTA